>JBIJDE010000018.1:0-24958 GCA_044344305.1 Armatimonadota bacterium | reverse complement strand
CGGAGGGATAATCCAGCCACTGCCAGTTCGGATTTTTCACATCAGCAAACAGGCCAATGTCAACCTGGTCACCGGCTTTATGCGGGACAGACATCTGCACATCTTCCAAATCCATGGCAATTTCCATCTCCCACCATGATTTGCCGGCAGCATCAGTATAGGTGCGGTTAGCAATGTCAAAGGTAGGTATCCAGTTAAACATCACCTGACCGATATCCGGATAATTCTTCATATACTCACCGGAACCCAACGAATTGATGACGAATTTCAGATAGCTGGATACTTCATTGGCTTTTTTGTTGCGGTCATGAAGGAAAAGACCCACCTCAATCGCATCATCATATACAACCCGGGTGGCGTATTTCTCGCGGTAGGCACGTTGCAAATGTGGGATATCACCGGTTAGGGTGTCTACCCTATAAGCAAGATACAGGTGCTGTGGGTCCCATGACAACCAGAAAGAAACCGGACGGTCTTTATAATCAAGGCCGTAGGTTGATACCATGCCCATTACTTTTGTCGCTTGTTTCCATTCGGCGGAATCAATGCTTCCATCGATTTTTGGAGGGGTCGACATTCGCGGAATGTTGAAGTGTGGAATCAATTCATCAGCAAATATTGTTTTGCCGGCAACAACCATAACCGAACATGCATAGATCAAAGATACTATGCAGATAAGACGCCAATGGCGAAGTAAATGATAGAGTTTCATAAAACTCTCCTTTTAGAAAAATGTGCATGGAAATGCATGAACGGGGAATCTTCATGGCGCCATGTCAATAATAAAACTATATTATTTTCGCATCTACATTCAATCCTGTCCATGGATATTTCTTTATAAAAATGGATATTTCTTCGCAATTTATAAAAAGAATGAGTTGTATTGTGGTTTTGCAATAAATGAATAAAATAGCCATTAAACAACTAATTCGTTGAGAATGCAAATCTATTGACAGGACTTTCGCTTTTAAAAAGAAATGTGCTTAAAAATGGTCGCTTCTACAACGAAAGTCCTGTAATAAGTGAATTTGGCGAAATGACAGTGTTGTTTTCAGGGGTTGAATATCCTTATACAATTTCCGGGTAAACGGTGGTGAAAGATGACTGGCTTACATCCTCGCAGATAATGGCGGGGCGTGCGTCGGAGGACACAGTAGTGAACTCAGCATGGCTCAGTGTCAGACCGCATACATGACGGGCGAAAAAGCTATAACAAGGCAGGATACCATTCTGTCCCTCGAGAATATGGATACCCGGCCACCAGCCATTAAGCGTAGCGTCATCGAACTCCATCATCGTCAGCCCTGCGGCCTCCGCCACCGTGACGCCGCCCGGCCCGACCATGCTGATATGGCTAAACCGGATCCCCTCGAGGTCATGTCCCGGGAAGCCGGTGACGAAAAACGCCGTGTTCCGGTTACCGCAGACAGCGTTGTCCACCACGATATGGTCGAAGGAGAGGTTACGCACCACTCCGTAGGGGGGCATCTCCAGAGGCGCGTCGTCACAAGCCCGTTGTCGGCACAAAGCGATGAATACCGGACGTGGCACATTTTTCATCACCAGGTTGCTGAATACCATGTTCTGGATCACGCCACCTTCGCACATTTCAATTTTGATACCGGCATCGCGAATATCGGAGAACACACAGTTGGTTAGGGTGACATTCTCGATAGTAGCACGTGACAGCAGGCCGATGCGCACACCGCCCCAGAAGCTACACATGTCACAGTTGCTGATGGTGACATCTTTGCACGGCCGGTCCGGGTGCGATGTCTGAAGGCAAATAGAATCGTCACTGGTGTCGAACGAGCAGTTGGTGACGCGTACATTCCGGCAACCGTCAAAGTCCAGTCCGTCGCCGTTGCCATTGGCCCGGCTGCGAATGGTGACGCCGTCTACCACGATGTCGTTGCAGTAGAGCCAGGCGGTTGTCCAAGCCGCCGGGTTGCGCAGGGTCACATCGCGCATACGAATCCCCTCGCATTCCAAAAAACGGATCAGCATCGGACGGTTGCCGTCCTCATCGTCCTTGTTAGGGAAAAGAGCACCCTGGCCGTCAATTTCGCCGGCGCCAGAGATGCCGATGTGCCGCGCCCGCCGGGCGAAAAACAGACACCGATTCATATGCGGCTCGCACTTGTACATATTCTTATGCGTATCGATGGCATAGTCAGAGATATTCGGACTGCCAACTAATGCTGATCCACCGGCGATTTCAATTGTTACGCCGTCTTTCAAAAAAAGCGTACCAGTGACATAGCGTCCGCCGCTAACTATCACGGTACCACCACCAGCCTGGCTGCAAGTGTCAATCGCACGTTGCAGCGCAAGTGTGTTGACCGTATGTATATCATTAATCGCACCAAAGTCGCGGATATCAAATATCATGGGTTTACCTCCCCTTTAACATCGAGAGCGATTACCGGCAACGTAAGTCCGGCAAGTTCTTTGGGTAATTCAATCCAGACCCCCTGCATTCCTACCTCTGCCTTCACGTTCTGTCCGGTTTCGAGCACTATGGCTTGTACCGGTTCATTCCGCATACCGGTAACCTGCAACGCTGTTCCCGGTGTGAAGTCCCAGAGGTGCAGGAAAAGCCGCGTCGCACCATTGTCACTGCGTCGACTGGTGATCCTTCCCCAGGGCATTTTGCCAACCGGACTGGCTTGCGTGCCATAAATGGACTCGCCATTAACACGCAACCACTCGCCGATTTCATGCAAACGTCGAATAGCTGCAGGTTGAAACTCGCCATCTCCGGTCGGACCGACGTTCAATTGATAGTTCCCCCCCAGAGAGGCATTACCCACCAAATTCTGAATGAGCGACCGCGTGGATTTCCACCCGAAATCGAGGCAGTGATACCCCCACGAATCATTGAGCGTACCGGAGGTTTCCCATGGCTTTGCAAAACCCTGGTCAGGAAATTCATTGTCCATGGTTGACATGTAGTCGACCTGGTTCGACGGCGCAGTGAAGTTAATCCGGCTGTTAACCAGGCATCTGTCATTCAGGCGACGAATCAAAGCAATCAACTCATTCTGACGCGCAATGGTCAAATAGGCGCCGGTGAAGTCCCGCCCCTTCCCCTGATAGTCATGCCAGGAGTCAAACCAGAAAAAGGCCGGATCATAATTTTCAATCAACTCCCGAACCTGCGCCAGGCATTTATTTTGCCAATATGTTTCGAACTGCGCCTGGGTGGGATGGACATATTCCGCGTTCTCCATGTGGACTGTGCAAATATCGCCACCAGTGCCTTCCCAGTCCAACCAGTGAGAATAGTAGAACCCCAGCTTGACTCCATGCCGTTTAGCAGCGACGGCTAACTCGCCTAAAATGTCGCGCTTGAATGGCGTGGCCTCCATGACGTTATACTCCGAGGCCTTGCTGGGCCAGAGTGCGAAACCGTCGTGGTGTTTGGCGGTTATCAGGAAATACTTCATGCCTGCAGCACGGACAACCTGCATCCAGGCGTCAGCATCAAAACCGGTTGGATTAAACTGTTGCGCCAGTTGCCGATATTCAGCGCGCGGAATCCGTTCTGAAGCCTGTAACCATTCAGAATAAGCGTGTTGGATGCGCTTTCCTTTCCAAATCCCAGCAGGCAGGCTATAGAGCCCAAAGTGGACAAACATCCCGAACCGATCGTGCTCAAACCATTCGGTGCGCGTCTTCTCTGATACATTTTCTTGTTTCGTCATCATCATTAAATCCTTAGTGTTCTTAATGCTCAGTGAGGATTCGTTTCTGGTCACCCTCACCGGATTGTGCGCCTAAAAACTCGTCTAATTCCTTATTGATCTGCTTCATGCCGTCGGAATACACATGTCCGCCCGCATCGCGGCTTATCCGTTTCCACGGCGACTTAGACAGCACATAGGCTGCCTCAATCCCCTCCGGCGGTGAGAGGCCGAAGTCCGAAATGCCGTAGCCGAAGGTGATCGGGCAAACGATGTATTCGGCATGGTTGACCGGGTCCACATAAGCAGAAATGGCGGACAGTTGAGCGACTTGCGTGGTGTCCTTGGGGTTGTGCTGAGTCGGCAACCCCCATCCCCAATACGGTTTATCCGTCCAGGAAATGCCGCACGAAGTGTGCACGTGGCCCGAGGCGCCCGCGATGTCCTGGGGACGGCGCGCGGCAGTGATCAGTACCAACGGTCCGCCACGTGAGGCTCCGAACAGGCGGATGCTGCCGGGCTTCACGTCGGGACGACTCTTCAGATAGTCGACTCCACGCAACCATTGCTGGATGTTTTCGAGCAGATTATGGTCTGTGGCGCTGGTCCAACGGGTGTAGGTGGCGTTTTCCGGTGCATTGATCGACAAGGTCAGGATCTTGGCCTTGCTTTCCCACTTGCCCTCCGCGATGGCCTTGAGCGCGGCATCGTACCCGCTCTGGATGGTAGCCGTGAGCAACGCATTCCGTCCATTCCAGTCTGCGGGAATTTCGAGGAGCGCCTGCAACTGCTTGCCGCCCGGCATGTCGCCCGTCAACTCCCACAACTGGGCGGGGGCGCCTTCCGGGGTCAGGCGCTTAAGCTGGGGGTTGAACGGGGTGTCCTTGAGCAGCTTCTCCTGAGCGTCCCAAAAGGCCGCGAAATCCGCCGGGCGCGTCGTCTTCGGCAGATAGTGCGGCAGATCCACCGTGAACGGCGAAAACGGGATCTCCGCAAGCTTCCTGTCGTCCCTCCAAACGGTGAGGGACTGATAGTAAAACCCGGGCTTCAGTTCCTGAATGGTCCAATTCTCCACAGCCTCGCCGCCGGGCGGGATATTGATGGCGCGCTTCTCCGCCACAACGCGGTGCGCGGTTTCGACCTTGGGGACGGCGGGTGCGTTGGACAGAAAAGGCAACCTCCAAATATAGTGGTCGAAAATCTCCCAGCGATATTCCAGCGGACCGGACTCCTTGCTCCCGAAGTTTTGCTGCCGGGTTTGGAATTTGATCGGCACCCCCTTGGCAAAGTGGACCACCCCTTTCCCCTGATTGCCACCGGTGTTTAACGCTTCCATACTGTCGCCGACCGGTGTGCTCCGCACTTCGCCCACGAACTCGGCACCATCCGCGGGAACTCCAAGCTTCAAGGTAAAGTGCGTACGATCACCCGCTTTCCCAAACCCGTTGGTATAACAGGCGGGAAACAGTCGTTCCCCATGAATGGCAAAGTTGTAAATCAGCCCTTCGGCACTGATTTTCACTGCGGGGTCATACCCCCACCGCATATCCTCCAGTGCCAGCAGTTTCCAATCGCCATAGTTCATGAACATGACGGACCTGTCATTGCCTAACACCATGCCAATCACGCCACCACCGGCAAATTTCTTGCCCGCCAGCGATGCGGCACCGTTGTCCTTGATTCGCGCCATCTTGACGGATGCATCCAATTTGAGCTCGAAAGGGAACCCCGCCGTCTCCACCTTCACGAAATCTTCCCCAAATGTCCACTCGATCCAGGCCTCATCAGCACGAACCGCGACCAGTTTCCCCACCACATTGACGGTCACATTTTCAAACGGGGTAGGCACTTTGGATGCCGCCGCCGACTTGAAGAACTTCTGCGTGGCGAACAAGGCTCCCATAACGGACAGCTCCGCCAGGTTGCCGTTGACATCAATCTTGGCCGTGTAAACCCCAGTCGTGATCACGACCGAGTGGTCGGCGGCCTGGTGAAGGGCCACGTCAGCCATGACGATTTCGCTGGAGCCGACCAGCACCCAGAGTGCCAGCAGACGCACAAAGATAACCAGCATCATGATAACTCCTTCTGACGCGCAGCAGAGGCGCAATGCTCTCCGATGCACTGTAATTGTTTCACGAAAACTTCCGGGATCAATCCGTTCTCCAGAATCGGCACATCCCACGTCACCACGCCACCCTTTTCATTCACATGCTGCGTATAGCCAACTACAAATTCGTCATTGAAACGCGGTGTATTACCCAGACACCAGTTTGAACCAAGATAACTCAAAATGTGATAACGGGCCTTATTCCCATGCCGTTCTACCCAGGGGCCCGGGCAAGTCGGAAATGCCTCACTTATTTCACCTGCGGTGTAATCCTCATACTCGGTATGACAAATCACAGGGACAGTAACGCCGGGATTGAACGCCACTATGCTGTCCGGGTTGCCCGCCTTCATCGCGGCAGTGAAGCTGGCAAAATTCGGCGCGTCGGTGTGCCGGTACATCTCGTCAGCGAAATAGCAGCCATCGATCCACCAACCGCGCACCTTCGGTCCCCAGCGGAGTGACCATTCACGGATTATCTCTTCCCATTTCATCTGGAAAGCCGCCAGCCGTTTGCCGGTGCGCCTGGTGTTCCAGGCCTGTGGCCAACCGCCTTCGAAACCCCATTCCCACTCAAGTTTTTCCATTGCCACCGAATCGGCCGCTGGTGCGCCACTCGGTAGATAGACCAGCAACTCAATCCCCAGCGGATGTAGGACGTCATACAAATCCGCCACGAGATCGCGCCGCGAACATTTGCTGGGTTGAATGCCTGTGAAACTGTCATAAATCATGTTTGGCGCAAGGAAATGGCCGGAGTTCTGCCCAATAGCTATACAAAAATAAGGTGCATGGACGCTTTTAAGCTGGCATGCCAGTCCGACCACATCAAAGGCATCCACTTGCTCATTCCATTCCGTCTGGCTGGTTGAGGCATCCGACAGATAATGGCAAAATACCCCCCAACCACAATTCGCAAACCATTGTGTCTTATCCATCATTATATTCTCCTTAGAATTATCTGGTGTAAACCTTCTTCTATTTTATATCGCTAAATTATAGTATACCGGAACACATCATTTGTCATTATCAAAAATACGCTTTTTTATATACAAAAACGGCGAATTTACTTATAAATAAAGTCATTGATTAGGATAATCAAGAAAATCTATCTGCAAATCTCCTGCCGATATTGGCGTGGGGTCATGCCGGTAATACGTTTAAAGGCGCGGTCGAAAGTTACAATTTCGTCAAAACCTACCTGTACTGCAATACTGCTAATGCTCATGGATGACCGCAACAATCCCTTCGCGGTTTCTATACGTAAATATTTGAAATATTGTATTGGGGATACCCCGGTAACGCGGCGGAATAATTTACCTAATTGAGATGGTGAAAGGAAAAACTGTTCAGCCAGTCCTTCAAGTGTTAATTGTGCTGTTAAATGCCGTCCCATATAACTTATGATATCTGTCACTTGCTGGTCTCGGTCTGATTGTGGAATAATTATTTCACTGTTAACATTCGACTGGGTGATATGGCCAAGCAACTGCAATAGTAATCCGCCAACTATTAAGCTGCCATTTGGTTTAAGATGAAATGATTGCATCATTAATTTTGTGATAGATAAAAATGGTATTGATGTATTGGTAATTACAGGACATGGATGATTTAACCATCCTGATTCTTCTACTATACTGTCTATTGGCGCACCACCCATCACTATCCAGCACCATTCCCAATTACAATCAGCATCCGGATAAATAGCATTCATTGTATTTTTTGGGAATAAAACTACATCACCACGACTAACAACAAAAGTTTCATTATCAATAACTATTCTTGCCGAACCCTCGCTAACGTAAGATAAGCCGTAATTATTAGCATCGCCATATAGTGATTCATACGGTGTAACACTGTAACTAATTCCCGCAAATGACACACGTATTCCACAGGTATCAAACAACATATTGTCAGTTGCCTGATTCCAGAAATGCGGTTTATGCTGATATAGTTCGTTAGTGATATCCGGCATATTTAAACCTTTATGGTTTTGTTTCTTCTTTTAACGGTGAATCATCCGCACGTATTTGTGTTAATGCTGTTTTGGCAAAATACCGTAGACCTTTTATATTATTTGTTTCAATATTTTTTAATACTGGTATAGCATCAACAGTTTTAAGTTTGCCAATCGCGATGATGGCTTCTTTCTGAATCACCCAGTCATTATCTTTCCTCGCTATTTTAATTAACTCCTCTATCTGTGCTGTATCATCAATATTCGCCAATGCTCTGACAGCCAGAAAACGAACCGGCTGATAGTTCCATTCCAATAGCTTCAACAGTTCCGGCACTGACTTTTCATCTGTTCCTGCCGGGAGTTTAGATTTCTGATATTCGGCCTGCCTACAGATATATTTTACCAATTGATTTTCACCGGCAGGATACCATCCGGATATGAATGCGACATCTCCCTGCGCAATGCTGTTCACCAAAATTTCCCAGTTTTGCTCTATTTGAAATTCTTTGCCGCCTCCAAATGACAACACAGAAAACGCTCCCGGATATTTTTGTCTCTCCGCGTCAGGAGTGCCTTTCCAACCTCCGCGTAATTCACGGTACTGCGCGGTCCATTCATAACCGCCGACCACCGGGTGTTCCGGAATAACCAACACATCTGGATGCAATATTCGCAGTTCCTTAAGCATGGTAGCAGTAATTATCGCACTTGGGGTAAAACCATCTTTGCTGTCATCAGTGGTGTAGGAATTGCTGTCCATGTAGAAAATAGTGCAGCCAAATCGGCGTTTCGCGTATGTAATCATTGATGATAATTCAGATACGACTTTGCTTTGCCGTTGATAATTATACCCCCACTTTCCCCATTTTTTAATGGCGGCTTCCCCTTCAATGCGAAAAATTCGGTTGGGACGAATTGTTACCCCGGTGCGGATGCCGGCATCGACAAACTTCTTAAAGAACTCTTCCGCCACCACATCCATTTCAGGTGCATATTCAGGCAAAACACGCGGGTCGCCAACATAAACCATACTTCCCTGGCTATAACCTTCCAAATCCCACACAATCATCCCCTGGGCATTGTTTTCTTTAAGTATGCCTACCCAACGGTCAGCACTTTCCATCAGTAATTTGCGAAATGCTTCTTTTCCTTCCGTGGTAGAGACATTCACTTCTTTATTCAAATAACCGCTTGGATTATCTTTGGTGACAAATTGTCCCTGAGAAATGAAATATTGCGCTATTGGCCGCCGATCCTTCCATGCTTGACCAATACTGGCAGGAAGATCATTCTGCGCGAAAGCGAATGACATGAAAACTAAAAGTAATAAACTCAACGTTATAAGTCGCATAAAAATTCTCCTCAATGGTCAGTCATTGTTTTACTTTGGTCAGGACCTGCCGCACTGCCGGCATCCAGATACGCGTTCATATCTTTTTGAATTTGCTGGCACCCCTTACTGTATTGATGTCCGCCTTCATCACGGCTGATACGTTTCCACTTGGAACCAAGTAGATGATAGGCCGTTTCAATACCTTGCGGAGGTGAAAAGACATCGTCAATCCCATAGGCTAAAATTGCCGGACATTTAACATCCGGCGCGAAATTTACCGGGTCAACATAAGCGGCCTGACTGCAGAAAAGTTTCAGCACTTCCGGATTTTTAATATCAGGGCATTTTCCCCAGCCAAGATAAGGTTTATCTTCCCAGCTTAATCCGCAGGATGTATGAACAAAACCGTTAGCCGCACATATATGTTGTGGCCGAAGCGCGGCGGTAATCAAAGTCAGTCCACCGGAACGGCTTGCTCCGGATACCATTATTCGCTGTTTATCAACTTCGGGACGACTGACGAGAAAATCAATCCCCCGTAAATAGAACAGGATACATTGTAGCAAATTATTATTTTCCGCGTCTTTCCAGCTTGTATATGTTCCTTCTTCCGGCAGTGTAATAGTAAATGAAACGCTGTCAGCAGGTTTAAAATCTGGCTTCTTAGTGTTACTAATTAAATCATTAAGGGGACCAGTGGTTAATGAACCGAATTGTGTCGGCGCCTTGCCGATTTTTTCCGGTATCACCAGACAGCCATGGACTTTATTTTCATTCGGCATATCAATAAATACTTCATATGCTTTATTCATATTTTCTGGTGCAGAAATTAAAGTTACCTTCGAATTTAATGGTGTTGCTGCCAATTTGTCATTTTGTTTTTTCCAGAATTCTTTGAAATCTGCCGGGCGGGTAAGTTCATGATGATATTCTGTTATATTAACCGCAAAACTCTGTTTGGTCTCAACCAGTTTCGTGTCACCACGCCATGCTGATATTGTTAAATAATAAAATCCAGTAGCAAGTTCCGGCAAAGTAATTGTTTCATTACAGATAGATTCACCTTCCAATTTAATATTCTTTTTAAACTCAGCAACCTTTTTGCCAAGGCTATAATGGTCCAACACTACCGCGCGATATTCAATATCAGCAGGTGTTTTACCAAGGTTCTGTTGAGAATATGCAAAAGATACCTTTTTAGCGTCAGAAAAGTGAATAAACCCGTAACCACTCTGATTGCCATCCGCAAGCAAAGGTTTAATATCAGTACCGATTGACTTAATAGTGATACTGCTAATAGTTTGCGCGACATCCGCAGGCGCGCCAATAGTCAGAGTATTTTCGATCAGCGTGCCGGGTTTTACCCCGCCACTGGTATATGCTGCCGGTATGTATCGCCTTTCGTGGATATGCATTGAAGTTTTTGACACGACTGTAAGGTCATTTGCCAATATTATTGCAGTGCTGCCGCCATTATATTTACCAATCGCACCGCCACCACCACCCGGAGCGACAATAGCTTTTACAGTCTTATCAATAGTCCCTTCGAAATTATATCCTTCAGTGATAAATTTTATTGTATCTTCACCAAAAGTCCATTCTACCCGCATCGCTTCCGACCGGACAGCCACCAAATTTGCCGTTATATTAATAGTCGGTGATTCTTTTGGTGATATTCCCGGATTACCAAACTGGTGCGAAAAAGCTTTTGCACCTTTAACATTCACTTCTGTCAGATTGCCTTTAGCATCAATCTGTGCGGTATATACCGGTGTTTTTACATTTACCGACCGGTCATCCGCCTGGGTGATTTGTACATCCGCGGTTAAACCATTCATAGTTAGTCCTCCCATGAGTAGCGCACAAATTAATAAATAAGTTAATTTATTTCTAAAATTACACATTGGTTCTCCTTTATCTTAACCCAAATAAATTGGATAAGTTTTCAGTTTTCAGTTTTCAGTTTTCGGTTTTCAGTTTTCAGATGTGGTCACTGAGACTGTCGAAGTGACCTTTATAAAATGCGAGCAGGATGCTCGCAATACATTAGTACGTTAGCAGCCAAATCCGTATTAAAAAGTCAGGATTTTATTGTGACTTTATAGTGTCGCTACTCTGTAGCTTTAATTTTAATACTTGTCAGACTGCTATTAATATATCGCCGCGCTGCGGCTGGCTTTAATTCATAAATATAATTTTCATTATATTTAGCCACAGAGTGGCGATATCTTAATAGTACTTGATGATCAAAATTATTTTAAGCTGCAGAGCAGCGACACCGTAAACTCGTCCGTTTTATTTAGGTAAAGTTTTACAATTGTGTTATCACTGCGATTATTTTTTATTTATATCCGCGAATACTCCTCGGCATCGTATCACCATATGCGGATTCAACAGATTTACTGTCATATTTAAACCATAATTATCGGTTTGCCATTCAGTTATTGTGCCGCCTGTTATGACTTCAACACATTTTGGCGTTAAGAAACCATTAAAACCGATACTCACCCCGCGAACCGGGGTAAAGGTATGCGTTCGCTGTGGTGGCATACCACCGCGAGAAAATTGCGCAGTAACCAGATGTATCACGGCGTCATCACCATGTCGGTGAACGGATATTTCTGTAGTTGGCCCAACATCTGTTGTTATCATCGAGGTACCAGACAAATGCCGCAGCAAACGTGACAGGGCCAGCATGTGTGGCCAGGCACCTTCAGTATGAATTAACTCTGCCAGTGATACACCGCAAAGAATAACATTACCGCGGCTTATAATAGCCGGTCTGCGGATACCGTCATTATTTACCGGACCATGGGGATGATAATTCTCCGGCAATGTATTATCAAACAGTGGGTCAATAACATCAGCGATAATTTGTAACCCGATTGTTTGGGTGAAAGTCCAAACTTTGCTGTAAACAGATACCGGCATTTTACCGATTAATTCATCTGCCAATATACCATCAAAACAAAGGTGTTGGCCACTCATTGCGGTTTCTTCTGCCGGTTCTGCGCCAATTAAATCTTCTAAACCACAGATATGATTGCCTAATGCCAGCAATGGCTGACCATTTTTAACACGTTGTCGTATAACAGTTATTACTTCCGGTGTTAATGGCATGCCACCCGGCAACAGCATTACATTATCTGTCGGGAAATCACTCAGGATATCGTATACGCTAAATTGCAGATGTTCTTCCACTAACAATCGCGTCGCGCCAAGTTGCGCCGTCTGGTCTGTTTTTCGCAGAGAGGTAAAATGTGAATTATTTGGCGAAACGAGTAAAGTAATTTCACTTAGCGGAGTGGAGTTTTCGACTATTTTCGCTATGGGTTTACTATATGTATATGCGTCGCCAATAAGTTTATATACTGATGAATCAAGTATACCTGCCGGGTGAAGATGGTCACCCAGCGATACCCATGGGGTACCCGCGGCATATATCATGCCCATTTCGCTTTGCAATTGGGCGGGTGAACGTAAACCACCAAAATCACCCCAACAACGATGGAATCTGGTGGTCAGGCCATGATGTGGTTTGCCAATACCGCTCAGATAACGGCAACGCAATGCCAGGTCGTATTGCGGCCAATACGCCGGGTCAGATTCTACTTCAATAACATCATTAAATTCAAATGCTTCGGTGGTACCGGGGTTAGCCTGGTTATTAAACAATACTTCCATATCCGGTTTTATTGATTTCACCATAGAATACAAACGATTCTGGGCATTTATTGTTATTTCATGTGCCAATTGTCCACGATTTTCCAGAGTGTCAGCCAATCCGGATTCCCGCAGATGTTCGGTGACATAATCACTGTATACGCCATCAGTCGGATACATGACAATATCAAACCATATTCCATCGACCGGCATAGTTGTTACCACTTCTGTTGTAAATGGCATTACCACCTCATCAAGTAGTGGTGACGCCAGGTCTAGCAGCACGCTCACCTCGCTCCAACGGGCTATACTGCCGTCTGCATTTCGGCACGACCATTCCGGATGCTTCAAGAAATTCTGATAATCACAACAAACGCTAATATATGCTTCTGTGCGAATCCCGCGTTTTCTGCAAGCCTCTGCCGCTAATGGCAGGAAATCTTTAGTTAAATTGGGATGAACAGGATTTATGGATGAGTTATAAAACGCATATCCATAATGTCCCTTCGCAAACAGCACCACGCAATCAACTTCAGCATTTGCCAGTGTATCCGCAAAATCATCAGCATCAAACTTATCGCAAATATTTGTTAATGATGGATGAGTATGAAAATCAAGATGTATTTTCCTGTAACCTGGATTCATTTAAAAATAGTCCTTTATAAAAAATAGTCCGGAATATATGACAAGAATTTCGCTTTAAGAACTGGTATAGACAATCCCATGGTGTCGCCAGATATTTCCAAGTACAAAGCGAAGTCCCGAAAATAATACTCCGGACTACTAAAATTGTGCAAGCAAATTATGGTTCAATAGCTAAATACAATCCTGACTGATTAACATTACAGGAATCTGACGCAAATGTCAGATGAATCGTAACAGGAATGTTTTTAAGTATTGGAACTGTAAAAAGCATAGCATCCGCGGCAGGACCGGTGTTGCCACCATCAGAAGCCATATCAATATATGTTGTAGTGGCTTTATCACTGCCTTTACTAATATACACACCACCGCCAATTGATGAACTTGGTGGCCATCCGGTGGATGCTGAATTTATATAACGCGCCGGTATGTTTGATGTACGAACCGGACAATATATTACAACCGCAATCTTTTTGTTGCCGGCAGATGAGTTGGGCGTAATTGTGAAATCCAAAGATGTATTGATAGGGTAAGCTATGTTGGATAACAATGGCATGTAAGTTGTTCCACCCCAGTCCATACCAGATTTCAACGCGATATTTGATGGAGTTCCGGCAACGGTACCAAGCCAAGCCGGCGCGGAACCGGAGCAGGTTACAACAGAACTACCGTTGCTGGATAATATCTGAGTGATATTTTTCGCGTTTAAATTTGTCTTTAATGTAGATTCTGTTGTTGCTTTAACTATGCCATAAATCTTCCCCATTAATCCATTATAAGATAATAATATCGGTGAAGTAGAGATAGATTCACAATGACCATCTACAAACGCGCTTATCATTTTGCCGCTATGACGGGTTAAATCAAAATCCTGTGCGGAATAAGCAACATTCGTAGCGGCTTCAGTGGCAGTTACTGTATGCGCGCCATCGGCAATCATTGCGCTTTTAGACGGGTCGCCAATATCGCCCAACGACCGACCGGCAACCATCATGGAATAAACATAACCATTTGGAGTGTTTTTGCCTTTGGACGGGCAAACCAACACTCCCGGGTCTAAACTGCTGCTTGACCATACTGTTGTTTCTTCCGGCAACATCTCTTCATGGTCCTGGGCATACATCAACAAGGTTGTCGCTATCTGCCGTTGATTACTCGTACAGGTAGTCTGCCGCGCCTTCTCGCGCGCCCTGGCAAATACCGGGAAAAGTATGGCAGCTAAAATAGCAATTATAGCTATCACTACCAGAAGCTCAATAAGAGTGAAACCCTTTTGGCGTTGTAACATGAGAAAATACCCCCTTTAATTATTTATTTTTCAAACCTACTGTATTAATATAACACCCATACCTTATCCTGTCATTAACAAAACTGCGCATAAAAATATACAGAAATGGCCGAATCAAATAAAACATCCATTCCGGCGATTGCAAAAGTATAGGCTATTGAATCAATTCAATCCAAACCCTTTATTAACTTTATAATTCAGGACTTTCGCTTAAGGTCACTTCGACAAGCTCAGTGACCGGTCGCTGAGCCTGTCGAAGCGACCATTTTTCAAGCAGATTTCTCTTGCAAAGCGAAAGTCCTGTTATTTGTTGAAGATTATATTTTACAACAATTCAGCCACCGGATTTTTGCGATAAAAATGATGCGCCATCATTAATACGGCTGCAGACGACCACATAAATTCCGGATGGCCATTACCGAAACCAGTAAGACTATCGTAACACTCGTTTATACCATCACCACGGCTAATTGCAGTAAGTATTACATCAGCTAATTCATCTGCCTCATGCTTAAATCCACTTTGCCATAAAGCACCAAGATACCAGTTGTTGCCATGAATCCAGGTACGCCCGCGCCAATATGACTGTTGTACCAGAGAACCGGGGAACGCTGCCGGACTATACAGAAAACCACCGGAACGGAAAGTTGGGTGTGCCCGGTCCACTACAGGAAATGGAAAAGGAGTAAGAAAATGTTTCGGCGACAACAGATATTCACGACAAAGATGTTCTGCTATTTCCGGCGGGGCAATACCTGCGTATACAGGTATAAACGACCCTAATTGTACCATACCATTAAACTTTCCGGTTTGAATATTCCTATCCTGATAACTTTTCGTCTCCGGTTCTATTAACCATTTATTAATAGCAACAGCCAGATTATCGGCCTGTTGTTGCCAACGCAACACATCATTATCCGGCATTCCCAGCGCCTTTGCCATACCCGCCAGGGTACGTAATTCCAGCACCAGAAATGCGTTTATGTCAGGACTTACGAATAAATCCTGTTGCATTTTACCCCATTGTTTTATATGCCATTGTTCACCCGGTTGCGGAATAAGCGGTGACCCACTATGCCAACGTAAAGCATCATCCAGACTGGTATTACCGGTTGGATATGCTACCAGTCCATATTGGTCCACAATATATTTATCCAACCAATGTTGCACATAGCGCGATAGCGGTCCATAAAATTTTGCCATTAAATTAATATCACCGCATTCTGAAAAATAATGCCCGGTTCCCCATGCCAACAACGGTATCTGATAACTGTATAAATATTGCTGATGTTCATATGTCACCGGTGGTGTACCGTCTTCTTTTATCCCTGCAGTTAAAATTCTTAATACCCCGGCCGCGGCTTCATTTTCACGCATTAATCCCAGCGCTGGCAATGTAGTACCAGTATCCCAAAACCAGGTGGCGGCGCATCCTGTTTTTCCGGCATGAATTGTCATACAACTTTGCTTATTCACGTCATAATCGCGGTAACGCAGACTGCGCAAGGTACCTGCTGCCTTCAATATCAAATCCTGATGTTTCTGCATTTCTATTGGTGTTACAGCTATTTTTGCGTAGGCGATTTCGGTATCATTAACAACTCTGCACAAATCATCTTCTGACCATAAACCTGACGGCCATTCCGGCATCGATTCATCATTAAAAGTAAAACGAATCGCAAAACGACATACTATCTCACCATTTGCCGGGATAACCCGACTTATATAATCTGTTTCCGCACGGAAGCCATTAATTGCAAAAGAAATATCATCATCCTGAGCCATAATTTCAGATCTATTAACATAACTTTTAGGGTTAATAATCCTGGTATTGGTGAACATGAAACCTTTCTCAGTAACTAAATAATGAAAACCCTCACCTGGATCACCTTCAGAAAACCATGATAAATCTACCGAAACATCTACCGGTGATTTATTAATCAACCTGTAGCATATACTCAATACATCTGTCGTTGGAAACCAGAAAAAGCATTCACCTTCCGTTGGCGGCATTGGAATTATGCCGTTATGAAAAAAATATTCCTCAACATGTGAACGATAATAATTCATGGAATTATATGTTGATATATCTGCTTGTTTACTCTCATCAAGCCCGGTATATCTAACATTCATACCCAGCAATTTGTTGAAAACTAAACGCGCGTCCCGTAAAAACAATGAATAACATTCATCAGGTCCCGGTACGGTGTCTGGACTTTTTAAAAGTGAAAAACGACTGCCGGCATCGCGGAACGCATAATCACCGGCAAAACTGGCATCCATAGTTTCGACAGACAAATGCCGACAGAAATTAACCAAATTACGGCTTTGCGCCGTATGAAACGGCATTTTACCATAACGAATATCTTCAGGTTTAATCATAAATAACTATTCCTTAATTTTTCTTAAAAACCTATTTTTGTAAGACAGCACATTTACCTAAATACAGTAAGCGCTGTTAGCAGCAATATCACCACAACAATTTTCTACACAATCATCAGTTAAAACTAAATCTTCACCCATTCACGCAGGCGCGGGTCGTTTTCTAATTTTGCCACGTCTTCCGGGGTGGTGAAATGGACTCTTTCCTGTATTAATTCGTGGCAGATTACCGGCAGGCCGTCCTGAATCATCATGTCCATTGCTTCGGTTACGTATCTTTCTTTCTCACCGGATATATTCATTTTGTGCAGGTATTGCCATATCTTTTCTGAATAGACGATTATTCCACCTATGTTCCAGTTGGTGCCGGCGGTGCCGGGTTGTGGTTTTTCGATGAGTTTTTTTACTCTGTTGCCTTCACGATATACTGCGCCGCCTGCCCAGGGGTCGTCTACCCAGTTTATGCTCAATACGCAATCAGCATTTGCCGGGTGGGTATTTGCTATGTTGAATACCGCGGTCAGATTCTCCGGTGCGGTCATTATGTCTCCCCAATGTAATAATACAGGGTCATCACCACATGCTTCCTCTGCCAACAGCATCGCTCCTGCAGTACCATTTAATACGGTTTGTTCGATATAGGTCATTTTCATGCCAAATTTGCTGCCATCGCCAAAATAATCTTTTATTACATCACCCAGGTAACCGTAAATAACTATCGTTTCGGTGATGCCTACTGCGGCAAACTCGCGGATTATCCATTCCAGTAGTGGCTTGCCGGAAATATCTACCATTGGTTTTGGTTTGTCTGCGGTGAGCGGCATCAGTCTTTTGCCGCGACCAGCCGCCAAAATAATCGCTTTCTTAACAGGTTTAATCATTATTTACTATCTCCAGATATTAATTCCACTTTTAAGCAACTTATATTTAACCGATACTAACGGGTACAGGCAGCGAATATCGTGTTTTTTAGTAAATGAAGCAAATCAATCATTACGATATTCGAGCCAGTCCCCTATTTTTAAAATATTTTTTGACAAGATTAACATGATTAACAAGATTTTATCATGCCCATCCTGCCGACTTGTCCTCCATAGCTTTAGCGAAGGAGGATCCATGTTAATCTTAACTGTTACACAATTGGCACTGTACCGGCTGCTTTTGCCAGTTCTGTCGCCATATCGGTATCTTCCCACTTTACATTAAGATCGGTGCGACCGAAATGTCCGTAGGATGCTGTGTCGCGATACTGCGGTTTTCGTAGTAGCAGCTTTTCGATGATTTTCAGTGGTCTTAAATCAAAATATTTACGGATTAATTTATCTATCTCATCATCGCTGATTTTTCCGGTTCCGTAAGTTTCAACACAAATAGAGAGCGGTTCTGCCTTGCCGATAGCGTAGGCTACTTCCAACTGCAATCTTTCTGCTATTCCTGCGGCAACGATATTTTTAGCAATATAGCGCATCATATAAGCGGCACTGCGATCAACCTTCGTCGGGTCTTTACCGCTGAATGCGCCGCCGCCATGGCTTGCCATGCCGCCGTAGGTATCAACGATAATCTTTCTGCCGGTCAGACCGGTATCTGCCGCCGGACCGCCAACTTCAAATTTACCGGTCGGATTTACCAAAATCTCAGTCGTATCATCCATTAATTTCAGATATCCCAGCACCGGGTTAATCACATATTTTATCAAGTCTTGTTTGATTATATCTTGATCCATGCCCACAGCATGATGGGTGCTGATTAACACTTTATCGATATGAACAGGTTTATGATCGTTATATTCTACCGTTACCTGGGTTTTACCATCAGGACGCAGATATGGCAATGTGCCGTCTTTGCGTACCTTTGCCAATTGTCGGGCAAGGTTGTGAGCCCACTGGATTGGAGCCGGCATTAATTCTGGCGTTTCTGCACAGGCAAAGCCGAACATCATTCCCTGGTCACCAGCACCACCGGTATTTACTCCCATGGCGATATCTGGCGATTGTCCTATTAAAAGATTTTCGATTTCTACTGTCTCACCATCAAAACCTGTACCTGCATCATAACCTATTTCTGCTACGGTCTTTCTAACTATTTCGTTTAATTTTGACATATCAGCTTTTGCTGTTATTTCACCGGCGATAATAATCTTTTTAGGGGTAACAAATGTCTCGCATGCTACTCTGGCTTCGCTATCCTGCACCAATATCGCATCTAAAATCGCATCAGAAATCTGGTCAGCAACTTTATCAGGATGACCTTCAGTTACAGACTCTGACGTGAACATATAATCTTTTTCCAACTTAACTTGACCTCCGAAAATATAATGCCTCTTTGGCGAATTAATTATATCAATTTTTGAAAAATTTACAATAAAAATGGTTGTGTGGTGTTTAGTGTTTAGTTTTCAGTTTTCAGGTATGTGGTTATAACTTAGTGATAGAAAAATTGGGATTTTATTAACATACTTTTAAGGGAAGGAAGTTGCATAGTATTCTTCATATTTTTTCTTTAATTCTTTTATATCCATACTTAACTTCAGATCAACAAAATAGGTTATTAATATTCAGTCACCGTATGGAAAGGGACGCAAGTCCGGCTCGATTTACAGCAGATATAACTTCCTTGATAGCCATTCTCCTGATTGGCAAGTGTAAAAATGATGAATTGTCGAAAATCAGCCGGACTTGCGTCCCTTTCCACACGGTGACCATTCATTTTAAGCTTTTATGCATATTATTTTTTTTAATGACAGTTCTAAAGGAAAATTCGGCAACCACAAGGGATTGCCCGTACAAAAATATTAAAAAAAAATAATCCTAATCAATCCTACTAATCGATGTAAATTAAATTGAGTACATACCAAAAGAAACGCCGTCGCCAATTCTCGTTAGAGACAGCAACGGCGCCCCGGCATAATGAGGGAGTTATCTGCCGGTACCTACGGTTGGTCAGACCAGTAAGCTGACCTTAATTATGCCATTGATTTGTTTCAAAAATGTTACAGGAAATTTAAAATTGCCAACCTATTGAAACACGGCCCGCGGTACTGACATCAACAGATGGTCCACTATATTTATTTTTGGCATTTGCCCATGTCCAACCGATAGATATAAAGACTTTTGTAGCTTCATTTGACTCGCCCGGGTTAATATTAGCAACGCCTACAGATACACGACCACGCGAGGCATTCTCTGCTGGCTGCATATAATATCGAACTCCACCAAACCATCCACCCTCACCGTTTAAACCGACACCGGCGGTGGCACTAATCTGTTCGGTAAGACGATAATCAAAGTTAGCCCCTAACTTTCCGTATTGGTCACCATAACCGAAACCGGCATGAACTTTTCCACCATCACCAGCAAATGCTGCGACTGACAGTGCTAAAACAACAGCAACTAACAAATAACGCATATTTTTCTCCTATCCGTTTTATTGTACTTAATTTTTATTCTATAATAATATTAGTAAAAATGGAAGAGAAATAGTTTCACTTCTCTTCCACTAAATAGTGATTATTTCAAAAAAAACTTATTATCGGCTTTCATCCACCCAAAACTTGTCGTAAATTGATGACAACGACTGATCGTTATGGATGCGGCGGATACCTTCGGCCAACATGTGTGATACAGTCAATTGTTCTATTTTATCGATTCGTTTTTCTGGTGTTAATGGAATGGTATCGGTTATAACCAACTTTTTAATTGGCGATTCTTGCAGTCTTTTTATAGCTGGTCCGCTTAATACTCCATGAGTGGCACAAGCGTAAATATCTGTCGCGCCGCGTTCCATTAACGCATTAGCTCCAGCAACCAATGAACCGGCAGTATCTACAATGTCATCTACAATAATTACGCGCTTGCCGCGAACATCACCGATAACATTCAATACTTCACACTGATTTGGTTCTGGACGACGTTTTGCAATAATTGCGATATCGCATCCCAGGCTATCAGCCATTTGGGTTGCACGTCCCAGACCACCGACGTCAGGTGAAACAACAATGGTGTTATTGTCACGAATACCATGGGTATGGAAATATTGTGCTAATAAAGGACCGGCAGGTAGATGATCAACCGGCATATTGAAAAAGCCTTGAATTGTCAGCACGTGCAAGTCTACAAAAAAGATACGTGTTGCACCGGCGACAGAAATAAGGTCAGACATTAAACGTGCGGCAATTGGTTCGCGTGGTTTAACTTTCTTTTCCTGACGGGCATAACCGAAATATGGAATAACCGCAGTAATTCTTCGTGCAGATGCGCGTTTCAAAGCATCAAGAATAATAAGCAGCTCTACAAGAGTATCGCTGGTCGGTGGACATGTAGGTTGAACGACAAATACATCCATACCGCGCACACTTTCCTGTACTTGCACACGGATTTCTCCATCACTAAATCGTGTAATTAACGTATCCAGCAATTTGATGCCAAGATGCTCAGCAATTGATTTGCCAAGCTCCGGGTTTGCAGTGCCGGTTATCACACGTAAATCGTTCATGTTAACTCCCCTTTGTTTACTCACGGTCGCGCACTATACGCGCCGGAACGCCATATGCCATTTTACTTTCCGGAATATCTTTTGTTATAACGCTGCCAGCACCAGTAAGAGCGTTATCACCGATGTTAATCGGTGCAACGATAAGGGTTCCGCTGCCAACGAATGCTTTATTGCCGATTGTTGTTTTGTGTTTCTTCTTACCATCGTAATTACAGGTAACGGTGTCCGCCCCAATATTTACATCCTCACCCAGTGTAGTGTCACCCAGGTAGCCTAAATGATGAACCTTGGAACGCGCGCCAACTTTCGTATTCTTCATTTCACTAAAATTACCGACCTGACCACCTGTGCAAATTTCACAACCTGGACGCAATCTGCTGAATGGTCCAACTTCCGCACCGCTGCGTAATATAGATTTCTCGACCCGTGAAGAAATAACATTGCATTTATCTTCAATCACTGCGTCAAACAATTGCGTTGAAGGCCCAATAACACAATCCTCACCAATTTTAGTATTGCCAAAAATCATGGTAAACGGATGAATCACGGTATCCTGACCAATCTCAACATCTAATTCTATAAATGTCGATTTCGGGTCAGTAATTGTCACCCCATTTTCCATGTGCTTTTTGCAGATATCTTTGCGCAGCACTTCTTCCGCTTCTGCTAATTGAACGCGGTCATTTATACCAGCCACAATTTCTTCATTATCCGCAATTACCGCGCCAACGCGATGGTTATCTTTAATTAAAATCTCAATAACATCGGTAAGGTATAGTTCGTTCTGGTCATTATCCGGGGTAACTCGCTGCAGTGCGTTAAATAACAGCTTTGCGTCAAAACAATATGTTCCCGCGTTTATCTCTTTCACCGCGTATTCTGATGGTGTTGCATCGCGCGCCTCAACTATTTTCAAAACATTTCCGGCTTTAGCATCGCGAATAATTCTGCCATATTTTCCCGGATTTTCATAAATAGCAGTTAACAATGTGGCAGCATTACCATCTGAATGATGCTTATTAACCATTTCGCTCATTACTTCTGCCGGCAGCAACGGTACATCAACACAATGTACAAATACGGTGCCATCAAAATCTTTTAATGCTTCAGCTGTCATCATAACGGCATGTCCGGTACCATTCTGTGGTACTTGCAAGGCATATTCTACACTGTCGCCAATCGCGGCTTTCACGGCATCCGCCTGATGCCCTATTACCATAATTACACGGTCTATACCGGCAGCACGGGCAGCACGTACTGGGAAATAAGCTAATGGCTGGCCACATAACATAGCCAACGCTTTAGCCTTTTTCGACTTCATGCGCGTACCTTTACCTGCTCCCAAAATTACAGCTACTACATTCTTTTGCACTGTATATGCTCCCAATTAAATACAAAATGGGATGCATCTTTATGCATCCCATTAATGAACTATTTTAAAAAACTTGCTACTAAATCGCCACATTTATCTGTGGGGATAATACCCACGTCCAAGCTGGGTATACGACCTGTGGCAAGAGCGGAAATTACCGCTTCTTCTACATCTTTCGCCGCAGCTTTTTCACCCAGACTATCCAGCATCATTGCCGCTGCCAATATTGTCGCTAACGGACTAACAGTGTTTTGTCCGGTAAATTGTGGTGCGGAGCCATGTACTGGCTCAAACATTGATACACCTTCAGGATTAATATTTCCTGATGGAGCAATGCCGATACCACCCTGGGTAATTGCCCCAAGATCAGTAATGATATCGCCAAACATATTTGTAGTTACGATAACATCGTAACGATGAGGTTCTTTCACCATAAACATACAACATGCATCAACATAAGCGTGATCCTGCTGTACATCAGGATATTCTTTGCCTACTTCCTTAAATACCCGCTGCCACAAATCATGACCATATGTTAAAACATTCGATTTATCAACCAGAGTTAATTTTTTGCGTGGCCGGGTACGTGCCAATTCGTATGCATAGCGGACACATCTTTCAACACCCATACGTGTGTAAATAGCAACCTGTGTTGCCACTTCACTTGGCTGTCCTTTATGGGTAAAACCACCAGTACCTACATAAACATCTTCAGTATTTTCTCTAACAACGATGTAGTCAATATCAGCAGGAGTTACATCTTTCAAAGGAGAGCTAACATTGGGGTATAGTTTTACCGGACGAAGATTAATATACTGGTCTAACCCAAAACGCAATCCGAGTAATAGTTGTTGTTCAATAATTCCAGCTTTCACATCTGGACGGCCAACTGCACCGAGAAAAATTGAATCATAGCCTTTCATTACTTCAATAGCATTTTCAGGCATTACTTCGCCGATGGAGACGTAACGTCCACCACCCCAGTCAAAATATTCATAATCAAACTTGATGGCATATTTTTTCGATATAATATCGAGAATTTTTATGCCTTCGCGAATAACTTCTGGACCAATTCCATCGCCGGGAATAACAGCTATCTTATATGATGCCACTTGATTTCCTCCGGTAGTAACTTTGAACAATTAATTTTACCTTTTTTTAGCCTACTTTGACAACCGCCATAAACCAATTACTAACATATAATTCACTAAAAAAATATAAAAAAAAATCCCCGGATGTATTTTAATCATCCGGGGATTTTTATTGCTTATAAATTATTTCCTAAAAGTATTTATGGTAACTGACGCATTAATTTCGGCATTATCTGTATATACCGCGGTTATGGTATTCGATATCTGTGATGCTGCAGTACCGCCGGAAGCCGGTGTAACATCAACTCGTATGCAATAGTTCCCAAATGGTGCCAACTTAATCGAATAGGTTGAAACAGTGGAATTATTTACGATCTGTTTCGTAATTAATTTTCCTGAACCATCAAAATAATTAACTGTCCAGCCGGTCTGACTACCAGTAGCTGTTAATGATATACTAACAGCACGACTGGCAGTATTTTTAACCGAAACATAATAAGATGATGTACGGTTTCCAGCGACTATTGTAGATGATGAAATATCACCAGTTTCTGCTACTTTTGTTCGTACTTTCATTTCCAAACCATCGGCGGTTTGAACGGTTTCAGTTACAAAATTGCTTACAGGAGTCCAACCTGTAACAGTACCATTACCGATAGCGCGTACGCGCCAGTATATAGTAACACCTTGGGGTTGAATCGGTAATTTCACTGAAGTTGTTGGAATTAATTCTGAACCGAATACCAAGTATCTGAATCCAGTATCTTTTGCAGCCTGTACATGATAATATCTTGCGCCTTCTACCGCGGTCCAGCTTAATTCTGTTAATAAACCTGATGTTGTTCCAGATATTGGAGCAATTATCACTGGCGCTTTCATTTTTACAACATTTTTAGCGGTATTAAATGCCCAAACTTGTGACCATTCGCTATCTTTA
>JBIJDE010000218.1:0-7772 GCA_044344305.1 Armatimonadota bacterium | reverse complement strand
CGAGCTATATGATAAATCAACAACAAAAGAAGTACAAAGATTTGTAGTAGGTTTAATGATTTGGATACCACTGATAGCAAGAATAATGACAGACCCAACAATTGCGCGTATAAAAAACGATACACGCTCACGCCATAATTCAAACTCAGCAAGAGTATGTCGTGAAACGTACCATATATATATTAAAAAAAGCGGCAATAAAAATAGATATTGCGGATTTGTGAATCTTAATGACATACTTTGTGTTTTTCTAATTTAAATCCGATAAACCTTCTCTAATGGCAATTCTTACCATGTCTGCTGTTGAATTTATTTTTAATTTATCAAATATATGCTGCCGGTGAACATCAACTGTGCGTGAACTAATTCCCAATTCGGTGCCAACTTCACTCGATTTCATGCCACCAGCCAACAATTTCATTACATCTCTTTCGCGATTTGAAAGAATGTCTAATAGAGACCCTTTGTTTTTATTTTGAAGATCAGTATCTGATATTTGCGGACTCAAATATACTTTGTTGTTCATTACGTCCTTAATAGCAATTTCTAATTCATGAAAAGCATTTGTTTTCAATACGAACGCAGATGCCCCAGCGGCAATCATATCGCTTATGCAACGGGGATCTTGACGAACAGATAAAGCAATTATTTTGACGTGCGGATACTTGCGCGAGATAGCGGAGGTAGCTTCGATACCGTCCATACCTGGCATATTTATATCCATAATAACAATGTCTGGATTTGTATCACCCGTAGTAATAATTGCCTGCCAACCGTTCTCGGCTTCACCAACAACTTTTACTTCAATGATATGTTCCAATAAAATACGCAACCCTTCGCGTAACATTTTATGGTCATCAGCAAGTACGACTCTTATTATTGGCATTCCGTCTCCTTTTCAACTTACTAACTAAAAGTATTATACCATCATAAAGTATGTTGTGTAACAAGTTTTTATGATTTATTTTAAAACTTTTGATTCATTTTAAACTAATATTTGAATATTTCAATTTTTTCCTTGCAGTATATTACAGGTAAAAGTAAAATATATACGGAGGAATAATATGACTGGTACAAAATATAGAAAAGCGATTGATTCAATTACACCGTATTCTCCAGGAAAACCAATTGAAGAAGTTGCACGCGAATTAGGCTTAGACCCATCATCAATAATTAAATTAGCCTCAAATGAAAATCCTTTGGGTCCATCACCATTGGCTGTTACGGCTATGCATTCTCATTTGAATGACGTTCGATTATATCCTGATAGTGATAGCTATGAATTACGACAAGCTATTGCAAAATATCTGAATGTCGAAGGTAATCAAGTTATTGTTGGACGTGGCAGTGACGAAATAATGCATTTTATAGCTGTTGCATATCTTGAAGAGGGTGATGAAGTAATTATGGGAAATCCTCCATTTAGCATGTATGAAATTAGTACATTGACTATGGGGGCAACACCTGTAAAAATTCCATTGAAAAATTATGCCCATGATTTGCAAGCGATGGCTGATGCTGTTACTGATAAAACTAAAATTATCTATATAGCAAATCCCCATAATCCTACAGGCGCTATAAATACTAAAGCTGAATTAGAAGCGTTTTTACCGAGAATTCCTGACCATGTTCTGATTGTTCTTGACGATGCCTATTTCCAATATGCTACTGATCAAGAGTATCCAGATTCGTTATCGTATCTTGATAGTGGTAAGAATATTATTGTGATGCATACTTTCTCGAAAATATATTCTCTCGCAGGTTTGCGTGTTGGTTATGCTGTCAGCAAGAGAAAAGAAGTAATTTTTGCATTAAATCAGGTTCGTGAACCTTTTAACGTAGCAAATATTGCACAATGGGCAGCAATTGCCAGCTTAAATTGTCCTGACCAGATTAATAAGGGACGCGAGGTAAATGAAGCAGGGAAACAATTGATGTATGCTGCATTTGACGAAATGGGAATGGAATATGTTCCATCTAATGCTAATTTTATCCTGGTAGATGTTGGAAAACCATGTCGTGCTGTATTTAATGGTTTATTGAAATTAGGAGTTATTGTAAGAACCGGCGACATTTTCGGGTATCCTAATAAAATTCGTGTAACAATAGGTACTGCAGAAGAAAATCTTAGATTTATTAATTCACTTAAACAAGTGATCAGTGAATTATAAATGTAAAATTTAAAAGCCGCTTAGTTTTCTAAGCGGCTTTTTTTTATTTACATAATGGTAATGCCGCACAGGCATCAATATTATAATCATCAATTTCACCACGTTCTCGTTTGAAATAAGCTGCTGCTGCAATCATCGCTGCATTATCGGTACAAAGCATTCGAGGTGGTAAAGAAAGTGGAAAACCTGTTTGCTCCGATTTTTGTTCAGCTAATTCTCGAAGTCGACTATTTGCAGCCACGCCACCAGCTAATACTACTTGAGCTGGATTCATCTCTTCAGCGGCTGAAAATAGTTTATTTACCAGTACTGACATAATCGCTTCCTGAAAGCTTGCCGCAATATCTGGAATACTGGCACGATTTTCATCGGATGTTTTACGCAGATAATTACCCAATGCTGTTTTAACGCCACTAAAGCTAAAATCATATGTGCCAGGCATTAATGCACGCGGGAAATCAATTGCCTTTGGATTGCCTTCTTTACTAATATTATCAATAACAGGACCACCTGGATAACCTAAGTCAAGTTGTCTGGCAGCTTTATCCAATGCTTCACCTGGTGCATCATCTTTCGTTCTGCCAAGAATAGTGTAGCGACCGTGATCTTCCATCCAAACAGTATGGCTATGTCCACCAGAGACAATTAAAACTAATGCTGGCAAAGTAGGTTCAGGACGATTATCATTTTCTACCCGCAGCCAGTTTGCATAGAGATGACCTTCCAAGTGATTTATTCCTATTAATGGTAAATCATGCAGATATGCTATTGATTTTGCACCGACTAAACCAACCACTAATGAACCAATAAGTCCAGGACCATTGGTTACTGCTACTGAATCTAAATCACTATAAGTTATGCCAGCTTTTTCAATTGCTGCTGATATAACAGGGGTAAGATATTCTAACTGTTTGCGTGAAGCCAATTCAGGCACTATACCGCCATATTCACGGTGAAATGCTTCAGATGAAGATACTATATTTGATAATATTACGCGACCGTTGGCCACAACTGCTGCAGCTGTTTCATCACAACTGCTTTCAATTCCAAGTATTAATCTATTCATGACTCATTCATTATACCATTTTGGCAGGTAATTCTGAAAATTAAACGAAAATTTATTTATGAACAATGTTATTAAATGTGGAAATGTTAGCTTCAATATAGGTGAAAGAACTTATATTATGGGCATTATTAATTCAACCCCAGATTCTTTTACTGGTGATGGGCTGGTTAATAATATCGATGATATTCTGCGGTTGGCAGATGAAATGATTCGTGACGGTGCAGATATTTTAGATATAGGTGGTGAATCTACTCGACCTGGCTCAGAAAGGGTGGGGGAAGATGAAGAAATAAACCGGGTATTACCTGTAATAACTGCCATAAAAGAAAGATTTGATATTCCGCTTTCAATAGATACTTATAAAAGTAATGTTGCTTCAGCAGCTATTTCTGCTGGTGCTAATATGGTTAATGATATTAGTGGATTAAAGTTTGATAATAAAATGGCGGATGTAACAGCTGATTCAAATGTTCCTATTGTCTTAATGCACACAATAGGAGACCCTAAAATTATGCAAAAAAATCCTCAATATGATGATATAATCGAAGAAATTATTTGTTATTTACAAATATCTTCAAAAGTTGCTTTGCAGGCAGGTGTTAAAAAAGAAAATATTATCTGGGATCCAGGTTTTGGATTTGGTAAGACAATCGAGCATAATTTAGAGATAATTCGCAGATTAGATGAATTAAAAAGTTTTGGTTATCCAGTATTAATAGGAACTTCAAGAAAAGCCACAATTGGAAAATTACTAAATGATGCTCCGGTGAATGATAGATTAGAAGGAACAGCAGCAACAGTAGCACTATCGATTGCTAATGGAGTTGATTTTGTTCGTGTTCATGATGTAAAAGAGATGAAAAAGGTGGTAATTGTGAGTGATGCTATCATACGAAAAAGCCGCCGGATGTAAACCGGCGGCAGTGATGTTTAAACTTCCATTATTTCGGCGACTTTTCTTTCTAAAACCGCATCAACTTTCTTTACATTATCATCAGTTACTTTTTGAATCTTTTCTTGTGCGCGTTTTGATTCATCTTCTGAAATAGCATGGTCTTTTTCTAATTTTTTGATATGATCTATCGCATCACGGCGAATATTTCGAATAGCAACTCGACCATCTTCAGACTTTTTACTGGCTAATTTAGCGAATTCTTTTCTGCGTTCTTCAGTTAATGCAGGTAATACTAATCTAAGCATCTGACCGTCATTACTTGGGTTTAAACTGAGATCACTGTTTAAAATAGCTTTACTGATAGCATTAACCTGACCCTTGTCCCACGGTGTAATGGTAATAAGTCGTGGCTCTGGAGTCGCAATATTAGCAAGCTGACTGACTGGTGTAGGGGTTCCATAATAATCAATATTAATACCATCTAAAATGGCGGGATTAGCGCGTCCGGTACGGATATGTCGAAATTCTTCTTCAAGATTGGTAATTGCACCATGCATTCGGTGTTCTGCATCTGTAAAGATTTCACTTATTGATGTAAACATTTAATTTTAACCTCGCAAAATTAGTTTGAGTCGCTTGACATATATATTTTGCCGTTATTATTCAATATTGTCAAAAGTTCGTGAAATAGAATAATGCAAACGGTTGTTTTGTTTTTACTTGACGATTTTCTCTGGTAAAAGTAACATATATACACAGGTATTAATCAAATGACGATAATTAATAAAATTTGTTTAGCTGCAACATCCATTATATGTTTACTGACATTAATGGGGGCCGGGTGCGCAGGTAATGCAGGTGGAGTAAAACCGCCAGAAAAACCAGTAATAGAAGTAGAATCTGATAAATCAATGATGTGGAATGATCTTGTAAAACAAGTTGACTTTGGCCCAAGGGTTCCAGGAACACAGGCACATAAGAATACTCGTGATTGGATAGTCGCATCATTGGTACCATATTGCGACAGTGTGAAAACCCAGCAATTTTCTCATATTCTCGGTGGTAAAAATATTACCATGTGGAATGTTATTGCTAATATAAATGGCAAAGCTGCTGAACCAAGAGAAAAAGTGCTATTAGCTGCGCATTGGGATACACGACCTACTGCGGATAACGACCCAAATCCATTAAAAACTCAGACTCCTATAGATGGCGCAAATGATGGAGCTTCTGGAGTTGCAATATTACTGGAAATTGCTCGTATGATAAAGAACCATCCTATTGATAGAGATGTTGAATTAGTTTTTTTTGACGGTGAAGATTATGGACCTAAAGTAGAAAATATGTTACTGGGGTCTGCATATTATGCAAAAAATATTTTATTGAAACCTAATTGGGGAATTTTATTAGATATGGTAGGTGATGCTGATTTAGCAGTATATCGAGAGCCTAATTCTGAAAAGTTAGCTAAATTTGTGAATGATAAGATATTTCGTAATGCAATAAATGCCGGTTATATTAAAAATGGCAATAAACCGGGATTTATTGACCAACAATTTAAATATCCAATTATTGATGATCATATAGCTATAAATGATGCTGGTATACCAATGGTAGATTTAATTGATTTTGATTATGGTCCAAATAATGAATATTGGCATACAACTGGTGACACAATAAATAAATGTAGTGCAGAGAGCTTAAAAGTAATTGCTGATGTAGTATATCTGACGATATCTAAACAATAGTGAGGGAAAATGGACGAACGATTAATTTCTGGCGGTGAAACAATTGAAGATGTAGTTACATCGTCTGCATTGCGCCCACAAATGCTGTCTGATTATATCGGTCAGCCACAAATAAAAGAAAACCTTAAAACTGCGATGACGGCTGCCCAGGCACGCTTGGAAGCTTTAGATCATGTTCTGTTATACGGCCCTCCGGGACTTGGCAAAACTACTTTGGCACACATTATTGCGAACGAAATGGGTGGAGAGCTTGTAACTACAAGTGGGCCAGCTTTGGAGAAAGCTGGCGACCTGGTTGGGTTATTAACTAATTTAAAACAAGGCGCAGTTTTCTTCATTGATGAAATACACCGATTACCGCGTGTAGTTGAAGAATATCTATATTCAGCAATGGAAGATTATTCTGTAGATTTTATGGTAGATAAAGGTGCCTTTGCAAAAAGTATTAAATTACCAGTTGCAAAATTTACATTAGTTGGCGCAACAACAAGAGCTGGTAAATTAACAGCACCTCTTCGAGAAAGATTTGGAATTTTTTACCATTTAGATTTTTACCCGGATGATGAACTGGTTAAAATTGTTACTCGTTCTGCTGGAATAATTAAGATTGAAATAACTCCTGAAGGTGCTTCCGAAATTGCCCGTCGCAGTCGTGGCACACCTCGTATTGCAAATAGATTGTTGCGTCGTGTTCGCGATTATGCCCAGGTACATGCTGATGGTATCATAAATAAGGAAATCGCAGACCGCGCCTTGTTATCTCAAGGGGTTGATCATAAAGGTTTAGATGAAGTTGATCGTAAATTGCTGATGACTATTATGGATATTTATCAAGGTGGTCCAGTCGGTGTAGAGGCATTGGCGGCAACATTAAACGAAGAAAGTGACACTCTTGTAGATATGGTAGAACCATTTTTATTAAAAATTGGTTATTTAAGCAGGACACCAAGCGGTAGGAAAGCTACACAATTGGCATATAAACATTTTAATTTATGTCCTCCTGACCAATATAATGATAATCAACAGTCTCTTTTTGGGTAAATATAGTCTGGAGATATAAATGATTACTTGCTCTCAATGTGGAATAAGGGTTGATGATGATGATGATAAGTGCTTCAATTGTGGAGCACCTATCTTGTCAGATGTTAATCCTACGTTATCGGGCAGTAAAATTGAAAGAGATTTAGTTGAAGCCAATTTATTAAAGATTAAAAGAAAATTTGTTGAGGCAATTTCTGTTTGTGCAGAAGTTTTACGTAACAATCCAGAAAATGCGGCAGCCCATGCTTTATTAGGTGATATTTATTTTGACCAACAAAACTTTCGTGAGGCTTTGGGCTGGTATAAGTTAGCAGTAAAATTAGAACCATTAAATGAAAATTATAAAAAGAAGGTTAATGGGTTAGCTGATAAGATATTCGGTGCTGATACTCCTCTTGGCAGTAAACAAAAAAGTTCTGGTTGGAGTAAAACGCCTGTAACAATGTCGTCAGATGAATCGCCATTTGAAAAAGCTAAAAAATGGATTTTGTCGCTATCTCCGGCATTAATAATTACTATTACTACGATTTTATTCGCGATAATTGGTGGCATAGTCGTAATTACTATATTTAAGCCACAATCTAATGAAAATGACGTTCCACCCCCTGTTATTGCAGAAACTACTGGAAATCAACCTCCAGCACCTGATGCTGTAATCAATAATGATGGAAATAAACCACCTGACAACAATATGCCAACAATTGTACAACCGAAACCAGATGTAACTGAGAATGGCGATATTCCCGGACTGCCAGGAATTAGGATAGATAAAAACAATCCACCTGTCACTGTACAACCTCCGAATATTACACCGACTCCAAATCCTTCACCAGGAACAGGTAATAATAATT
>JBIJDE010000217.1:0-7773 GCA_044344305.1 Armatimonadota bacterium | reverse complement strand
TATTTTCACTGCTGCGGTACCATCTTTTATGCCGGGTAACTCATCCATGGTTACTTTTACCCCGGGAGTATTTTCCACCAGTGTCATTACCGGCCATCCACCCGGGTCAAAATATCCTGAGTTTAATGGAATTGCCGCCTGGAAAAATCCGGGGATATGGTTAAATGCCAACAGCATTTTCCATGTATCACCCACGCGATTTGGACCATTTAACTCAAAATCTTTTGCCGGTAATATAACTTCGCCTTCCCACCATCGTCCCCCCATGGGTGCACTGCCGACATCAGTCAGACGGGTAGCCGTTTTAAAATATGGACGCCAATTGCGGAACATCTGGCCAACTGATACCCGTGCCAAATCGCCATCCGACCCAAAACAACTGATGAAAAATTTATAACAACTGTCAGTTCTACCATCAACCACATTTTTGCCCATCGGTTTCAGGTTAAACTCCATGCCATCATCAAACGCGTTTACCGTACCCGGCGCGCGTCCACTAACCCGGGGAATATAACCCGGCATTATCCATGTGCGGCAGGCAACGTAAATATTGTCTGCGTCCCATGCCAGATAATATGTCGTCGGACGCATTATCAGCAAATTTCCGCCGGGGTTTTGCGATGCAAGCCCGCCAATAGCCAAAGCCTCGCGCCATTCAACAGCATCAATAGTACCGTCAATTACCGGCGACTTGCTGATCTTAGGCACCGCAAACGCTCCTAACTTCCCTGCTGGCAACGACTGCGCACTGCTCGTTACCATCACGCAGAAAACCATCGCAATAAGCAAAACTCTCTGGATTAAACTGATAAACATTTAATATTCTCCTTTTTAACCGCGACAACAGCGGAAGTAGATTCTATTATTTCAAAATACTATACCGCACACCACCATTTGTCATTATCAAAAATGCGCTTTTTTATATACAGAAATGGCGCAAAAAAGATTCCAGTGATTTTTGCTATTATGCAGGTAATTGCAAAATCTATTTTCTAAAGTAAATTGGACAAGTTTTCAGACGTGATCACTTTGGCAATATCAGCAACCGGTCATAACTACCTCATTCCTTATGTTGTGCCAAGCGGAAAGGTGTCGCTGGCAGTCCTTCCATGTTGTATAATGTCGCTACCGGCCAACCGGCCCAGGCATAACGCACCGCGACTGCAATCTTAATATCGGTGGCAGTCACTATCACGGTGTCACCCCGGATTACAGCTTTGGCATTGATGAAAGTATTTCCGTCTGCGCTTAGCTCAAATCCTTTTAACGCGCCATCTTTTATCACCAGACCACTACCAATGCCACCATAACGAATATGACATTCGTTATCTTTAAAATCTACCTGTTCCGGATATGGACTATCAGCCACTACTTTCTCACCATATGCCAATTTACGTGCCTGCAGCATCAACCGCTGTGCCACCGGTAATTTCTTACGTGGATGAATATCATAAGGGTCGCCAAGGTCGGTTGTAACAGCCAAACCTACACGTGTCACAGCGCGCGACACGTCATATTGTGCCTGCCGGATGTGGCAGAATCCGTGATCCACATTCTCACCGGTGAACTTCGCCAGTGTGGCAGCGTCCATATCAAGTCGCTTATCATCTGGTCCCAGATGTTTGATAAAACCCGCTAATTGAACGATCAGGAATGGCAAATCCGGATTATTCCACGCTTTGCGCCAATCCTGAATCATAGCCGTCAATCCGGCCTGGTAAAATGGTCCGCTCCCCTTTCCGGCGTTCATCTCTCCCTGGTAATATACCACCCCGCGCACGGGGAATGGCGCCAGAGGAGACACCTGGTCATTGTATCCGGCCGAAGTTGCATTGGGATAACCTTTACCGCGCACTGGGGCGAGTAACGGCGTTGCCGCCACAGTAGCGTCGCTTACCCAGGTCTGCACCGGCAAAATTGCCCCAAGCTGGACAATACCTACCGGTACCTTACCGTCAAAATGCTTATACAATTCGCGGGCAAAAAAGTATGACAGACCGCTCATACAACCCGGGACAGTTTGTGACAATGGTTTGTCGCCAGTGCTCCAACGCGTAACAAGATACGACGCATCCTGCCATTTACATGCACCCCAATAGGAATATGCGTTATCCTGCGGAGTGGTCACCGTATGACAATTACGCCGGCCAAGTTCTACCTCACGGATATTCGGGTAATCATTCCTGTGGGCAATTGCATCATCATAATTATCGCATGCGTGTAACGGCAGTCCGGCATTTGACTGACCACAGACAATCCACACATCACCGACCAATACCTGACTGAATAACAATGTCTGGTTAGGGTCCTTGCCGCTGATCGCCAGTGTATACGGACCACCGGCCGGCATGGCGGGGAGTTCTACCCGCCAACGTCCATCTTTTGTTACCGTTTTAAGCTGATGATTTCCATAGATAATTGAAATAGTCTCGCCTTCATCGGCCCAACCCCACAGAGGAACCGGCACATCACGTTGCAGAATCATATTCTCTGAGAAGAACGATGGTACAGAAATCACCGCATACGCCGGGATAACCATCGCCAGGATAAAGATTAAACTACTAAATTTTATCACCTGAATCAAACTATACATGATACCATTCTCCCGAATAAAGCTGGATTTTTCGCATCAACGCCTTTTTATTTCACCCGATAAAGCCGTATTAATGGCTTTACTATTTCCCGTTTTCGTACAGCCTCAAAGGCACTGGCTATATCATCAAGTTCAAATATCTGTTCTCGATCTATCCATACTGTAGGATTTAATTTACCGGCACGGTAAAATTTCAATACCGCGTCGTGGGTTTCCGCCTCATCATATCCGCCGTTATAATACGTAAATGTATTGCCGGGTGACAATGTTATACTGCCGGCTTCATCAAGACCATAAATACCTATTGTACCGCCAGCTTTCAGAACTTTTTGTCCAGCAGCAACCATCGATGCCTTGCCTACCGCATCAATAACAAAATCATATCCTTCTGGTGAAAACTGCTGTACTTTTTCCCAGCAATCAGCAGATTTATAATCCGCAAAGTCGGTTACACCCGCCAATTCGGCATTGTTTTTACGATTTCCGGAACCGACCATCACTACCTTTGCCGCCCCCAGATTTCTTGCGTGGGCAGCAAAAGCCAAACCGTTTCCACCGGAACCGGTAACCAAGACTGATACTCCCGGTTTTACTCCCATACGGGTAATATAACTCAAAGTTTCGCGCCAGGTTATGAACATTGTACCAACTGCCGGATCAATATCTGCCGGCAAAATTTGCTGAACAGTTTTATCCTGCCAACCGGAAATCCCGTCTTCCTGCATCGCACGCCAATCAGATGCAATACCAATTTCAGCAAAACCACCCCACCCCGATGATATTCCGTCTACCGCCGGACAACCAACACGAGTAATGACGTCACCTACTTTATAATTACGTACTTTCGCGCCGACTTTTACTACGCGGCCAATACTTTCATGTCCCAATATATATGGCATTGTCATCCAATAACAAAATGGCGCGTGAAAGTTAATTAAATGAGTATCAGTGCCGGTGCAAACCGCGCCAAATAACATCTCACACATTGCTTCATATTCACCCATTTCGGGCACAGACAATTCACGGACAATTAATTTTCCCGCGCTTTCTACTACTGCTGCTTTCATATCTTCTCCAATTAAATAAAATACCAGACCGCTGGTTATTCACATACTTTTTTAACATTCTAATCTTAAATATGTAAAAAATAAATAGCATTTTATTCAAAAATATGGATATTTATTCAACATAATTAATAGACTTGTCCGGATTCCTAATAACGAAGAAATTATGCTGTTACAGAGCGTTGGAATTTATTTATAAACTTACCCAGCGGCGTTGTCCTCACCGTTATACACATCTTGAAAATTGTGCATATTTTCACATTAATAATTCAGAAATATCTGGTAAAGGTAGGGGAGCTGTCCCCAGCTCCCGCGACAACGTCTGTAGAATAAAGACGAACCGGTTAAAACGACAAAACAAGGTTAGCAAATCACAACACCACGCAAAAGAAAACAGTCGCTGTTACGCTTGACTACATCATTATCACGGTTCGGCGCGGGAATTGGGGACAATTCCCCTACCTCGTCAGCCAATATTTCAATTAAAATAATAATTATAAAATGTGTATAAGAGTAAGGGCGTTGTCATGGGCTATGGAATTAATATTATTTGATTGCTAACGGCTAAAAAAGTCACTTCAACAGGCTCAGCGACCGGTTACTGTGCTTGTTAAAGTGACCTAAAACGAAAATCTTCTTTATTTATTATCCCTCAAAAGCGACTGCCATGCTACATCCATAACAATATGGCATTAAATCAATTGTGATATTTCTTCCGGATATTACAGGAACCCACATTATAGAGTAATAGGTAACATTCCGGGAAATATTTGTCATTGGCAGGCCAAAATTAGCTGCGTTTAACATATTTACTGCCAGCGATGTTCCATTGTCTTTTGCTGCCGACCATCCTTCCGGATTTATCGCCATGGTAACCGCAATTTTTTTCATAGCGAACACGCCGTTTGCCGGTACTATGGAGAGGCGTCCGTTATGCTGTACCTGACCACCACCGCCTGAACGGCAATAAAAAGTGGTGTATTTACTATTACCGTTCCAATTTATCTTCATCTCGCCATTCCAACTTGGAATAGTAATACAATTTGTACCGCCCGGGTCTGACTGGGTGATGGTATTTATCCAGGAAGGCGCCCCGGTACCGCCGGTGTTTGTTATCCATGCTTTAACACTTGAACCTTGCGCTGTTCCGTAATAAAGGTACTTTACATTTTTGTTGTTCCATAATGTATCCAGACTGCTTTGAGTATATACATCAGGGGTACCTGTTCCACCCTGACTCTTATAAATTACTGTTGGATTGCAAATTACCGGGTCAGAGTTTCCTTTTCCATTGACAAAAAAAGGACCATTTACGCTTGCCTGTGCCACAGATGCCACATGCCCATCCAAAAATCCAAATATTGCGCTGCCGCTATGTGGAAAGCCTATGTATGGCACAATATCCTGGTCTGCAATCAATACCGCCGGAGTACCAGCGTCGCTATAGGTAATATATGGGATGAGAGATGATGATATCCTGTCTCCAATCACCGGTGTTGATGCTGGATCAGGAAAATCTCCCATAGAACCACCAGAAAGCAACGTGTCGCTGCCGGTACCTGACCCGGTATATTTGGCACCGATATAGATATAATCCGGGTCGCCACCACTGCCTTTACGGCCAGATGCCGGACAATCATAAAGTTTATCATCCCCGGCTTTTGCTGCCTGGGTCCATGCGGTTGCATCCGGCATCACTTCTTCATGGTCCTGTGCATACATCTGTAATGATGCTGATATTTGCCGTTGGTTTGATGTACAGGTGGTTTGACGGGCTTTTTCACGGGCGCGGGCAAATACCGGAAAAAGTATTGCGGCGAGGATGGCAATAATGGCAATCACGACGAGAAGTTCTATCAGCGTGAACCCATTTTTTTTAATATTTTGCATAATGATCTCCTTTTTATTACGAAATAGTTCTATTCTTCAAAAATTACAGACATACCACCACCATAACAATTAGGTTTCAGGTCTATTGTTATAGCTTTTCCGGTTACAACCGGTATTAATGCTACAGAGTAGTATGTCGTGCTGGCGGAAATTGTAGTTGTCGGCAATGCCAGGTTTAGTGCGCTATACCCGGTAACTGTAACTTGCGAACCACCATCTTTAACCGAAGCCCATCCTTCCGGGTCTCGTGATAATGTAACCGCAATGCGTTTCATCGTGGCTATACCGGCACCAGGTGTAATGGTCAGACGCGCGTTATGTTGCACTGAACCACCACCGCCGGAACGGGCAAAAATTGTTGTAAACTTTGATGTTACACCCCACCAGATGGATAATTCACCAAATGATGTAGCAATTACGGTACATCCGGTTGCGCCCGGGTCAGTTAAAGCAATGCTGCTAACCCATTTAGGAGCGGTTGTGCCGCCTTTATTATTATACCATCCAGGTGAATTACCGGTACGGGCACCATAATACAGATATTTGATATTCTGGCTTTGCCATAATCTGTCCAGATTTTTTTGAGTATAAGCGCTATCTGTACTTACTTTATCTGTATAGGCGATAATTGGATTAGCTATGACAAAATCATTAGCGGACATAACACGAAGGAAAAAATAAATATCTGTAGATGATTTCGGTTTTACCTCAACATGACCATCCATAAAGACAACTATAACATTACTGTTATGACGAAAATCAACTGCGGGAATAATATCTTTATCAATATAGATATGATCGCTGGCGTCAGAAGTGGCAATATATGACGAAGAATAACTTGCGGCGCGGTCGCAAATCAGCGGAGTTGCTGATGGGTCAGTTATATCACCCAATGTTCGTGATGATAATAAACCCTCTTTATTAGTGACACTATTTTTACCGGCAAAATAGATATAATCAGGAAGTCCACCTGTGGTAGAACCACTGGTGGAAGGACAATCGAATATTTTTCCATCCCCCATATTAATGGCGTTTGTCCAGTCTGCTGCCGCCGGTAATGTCTCTTCATGATCCTGCGCGTACATCATTACAGATGTTGCTATTTGCCGTTGATTGTTTGTGCAGGTAGTCTGTCGCGCTTTCTCGCGGGCTCGAGCAAATACAGGGAATAGAATAGCGGCAAGGATGGCAATAATGGCAATTACAACCAGTAATTCAATGAGTGTAAACCCCTTCCTCGAATTAAGAATATTCATAAAACTTCTCCTTTTCGCGCTTATATAGATATTAAAGTTAGCGTTAACCAGAAAATATTAATTGATTTTACAATATTAATATCAGCATGTCAATATCGCATTAACGTCAACTTTTAAAAAGTTCATTAAGAATTAGTTAAATCTATCTGCAAATTTCCTGCCGATATTGGCGTGGGGTCATGCCGGTCAGACACAGAACACAACAACTATATGTTCTTTACCGCTTTTAGCTACAATCCCGCAGTCGTCACATTATAAGGAAATTGCAAAACATATCTGAACAGTAGGGACAACCATCAGAGATTGCCCCTACTGTTAATTAACAGATATGTAATTAATACCGGTCTATACTAAATACACGTGATTGACCTTTACTCAGGTTGTAATAAAGCTCACCGGCATATGCGTTAAAGACAAGATGATTATTATAACGCGGTTGATCGGCGCGTTCAACTGCTATGGCGCCGCCTTTGCCGTCCTGCGGGACGATATTCGTGAATTCTGCCCATACTTTGCGCACATTCACATCTACTCCCTTTAAGTCCAGTTTGATAATACCGGTAACAGGCTTTTCACTGGTATTAGATACACGTATCAGCACGCTGTTGCCGCGTCCGCCCTGGTCGCCGGTACGTTTCCAGAGTTCTATTTTGACAGACGAATTATCGGACTGTACTAGCTTTGCCGCATCAGTCTCAGCTATTTTAACAGCGCCATTAATACCCCAGATAAGGACATTCTGTTTTATTTTCTCATCAGTGGCTATTATTTTCAACGCGACGTCATCAACAGGTTTCTCTTCCCAATCAATGACAAGTAATTTCACATCGTGATAATTGATGTCGAATCCGCTGATGATACCGGTGGTAAGATCAAGTTTAGGCTCAATCGGCGTCAGCGTTTTACCTTTTAGTTCTTCCATCCATTTCAGTGAGCGCAAGTAATAGTTCTGTACTGTCAGATTGGTAAA
>JBIJDE010000216.1:0-7796 GCA_044344305.1 Armatimonadota bacterium | reverse complement strand
CAGTTCCGGTTCTTAATATAAAACGTTTTTACATGTCACCCCTAAAGGGGTTCTGGCTCTTATTTAATGACAAAATGCTATTAACATGACACCCCTAAAGGGGTTGGATTGTCAATAATTGATAACGATATTGTCAAATCATGCTGTTTTTAATACTTCCCCCGGGTTTGCACCCGGGGTTACTCATAATGTCGCCACTCCTCGGCTATAAAACCATCTAAGACCATAATATATTAAGATCCTAACACCTATTTACACTTAAAATGTCGGTTCTTTCAGATTTATTTTCAGGTTAATGCCAGCGGTTTTCAGTTGTTCATTTAATTTATTGAATTGAATACAAGCCTTGAAACCGACGAATATTCGGTATAACGCATAAGCGTGGAAACCTATTGAAAGATAATCAGGAACCATTAGAAATATTAAAGCATCAATAAAATAAAGAATCATACCAGCAATAAATGCCCAATTTTTCTTTTGAAGTGATAAATAACCCATTAACAAATAAACACCGGTGATAATGGCAATAATTACCCATCCAAGTATCTGTAAACCACCTGGCTCATTGAGTAAAGCATCTCCGAATTGAGTTGCGCCAAGTCCAATGACGAAATTGAGATTCCCTTTGAAATATGAAATTAACGTATTTACAAGAGAAAGACCAGCAATCCAGTAAAACCACGTTGCACCATTATCAGAATAAGCAGCAGCAATAGTCGCTTCCTGAATCAGAGGATTGTTTTGGGGTGAGGTATCATCAGTCGGCTATGGAGTAGTCTCCGTAGGCTCAGCATCTACATGCTGTATTTGACTGGTTTTGTCTGAGGATACAGGAACTGATTCAGTATCATCAGACTTGGAGAGGTTTACAGGTTTCAAATCATCCATTTTATACCACCTTTAAAATAAACTGAATTATTAATACAATATTGTATGTTAATATTCCTGCATAATTATATAAATAATTAGGAAATTTCACATCGATTGATAGGATTAATTGGGATAAATTTAATTATCCCCTGTAAATCCCATTAATCGATGTTAAATAATTACACATTTCGCAGCAATATCATTTACGAAATCAGGAACTTTCGTTGTTAGATTACCATCTGCATCGGTATTAACTTCATCAGTGGCGATTATTTCACCTGTTACTGTGTCCCACCATTCTATTTTATATTTTCCGGTTTGGATGTTTTTGATATTGACGCTCATTCCGGCAACCGGTTCTACCGTGGTGCCATATCGTGACGTGTGCCAGGTGTAGTCGGTATTATATATCCACAACAATGCATGACCGGGATATTGCAGGCCTTGTACAGAGACTCGTGGTTTGCTGGTACGGTAATTTGTCAGTATGATATGCCCGGTTATGAACATGCCTTCACCGATGTTGGTAATACTTACAGTGTGCTTGCCTGTCGGTACAGGTACAGTCAAACGGTCGCAATACAGATCATCTGATTTTTTATCTTTTCGTTCTGTGCAAACCGGACGCTGTAATGCCACGACATCATCAACGCGTATTTCTGCGATTGGCTCTCCGCTTGCGTCACTGCCACTAACAATGCCGTTGCAGTTGTTGCCGCCACCCCAAACCATCGGGGTGAATAATCCGTCCTGTGGAAAATCTACGTTAAATGTGAGACGGAAATTAACATGGGGACGGTCAGTTCCATAATAAGTATTGGGGACAAGATGCCCTTCTTCCACCGTTCCGTTACGTTCAATGGTGAATATTGACCGATAATAATCGCTGCCGGACAACGCTGATGGCACTTTCAACTCAACTGGAGAATTAAACCGTCGCGGTGGGATATCAAGTGCGGTGATATTCAATGGTTCTGTATCTACTTCGTGCCAGCGTTCGTCGCGCAGGAACTTTGCAATGCCGATATATTGGGTTTGCAAGCCGTAACGATGAATATATTCGTCCCAGAACCAGAGGAAACCGGGGCCGCATGACTTGGCTAATAACGTTGTAGACCACAATACATTATGCAATGTACTGCCATCTTTTTCCCATACACTTTGCGCTCCGGCGAATGATACACCTACCTCGCTGGCAATATGCGGCTTTTTGTACAGCGCAACATTTGATTCGTGGTAACCCTTCAACATGGTAGATATATGTTCCACACTGTCCATATAACCATAATGGTGGGTGTGGGTAAATTCCATCTCCGGCAATCGCCACATGGCAGCGAAGTTCAACGGATGACCGGTAGAGGTAGTGATAATATGCTTCACCGGGTCGGCCAGGCGCAGTACCTGCGACATTTCCTGATGCCAGGCTAATTGCTGATGGGCATTCACAAACTCTATGCCGCATCCATCCACCTCATTCCAGAACTCCCAACACCATATGGCAGTGCTGTATCCCCAGCGCGCGGCGACATATTTCATCTTTTCACGGGTCATCAACCGTGATTCCGGCAGGTTAAAATAATCTGCCGTCGTCTTGCATGGTCCGCCATTCTCTATACCGTATGGCGTGCGGGAAAGATTATTTGATACCCAGTTATTCGCCGCGTCGATACAAAACATAATGCGCAAACCCAACCGTTCAGCTTCCTCAACGATAATATCCAACTTTGCGCACCCGCTCATGGATATCTCGCCAAACTTTAAGGCATCTTTCTCGTCACTCGGTGTCCAATCTATCGAATGTGCCCATGAAGCGTTTGCCCATAACCGGAATGCAGTGCCGCCAGACTCCGCCAATTCCTGCATCATCCGCAATAAATCTTCCAACTTCTGCCCGGGTAATACTCCGTACGAACTGGCCCAGCACATATTGGAACCGATGGGATAAAAGGCATTACCGTCCTCGGTCATGAAGGTATACTGGTTTGGACTGATACACACATAACCGCTATTTTCCGCTATTTCAGCAATGAAACTCTCCTCACCGGCATCAATAATCTTTTCCGGCAAAGAAAACCAGATGCGAATATGGTGTTCACCCGTCATCGTTGGCGCATAACGTATGCGATACTCCAATGGATCAGCAACTATCATTTCATTATCAGTGGTTTCGGTAGATTTTTCAATATTATATGCCCGGTACGCAAATCCATTTATTTGCTGAATATTGCCATCTGGCAAAGTAACTTCGCCATGCAACGCAATATCACGGGTGTCATATGGATTGCCTGTTGCATCCGGCGCCGTTATAATCATCTCATATCGCGAGTAAATAGGAACGAAATTAGTTGTCATATATTTCCTTTTATTAGTGCTATTTGTAAAAAATATTCACATGGATGGGCAGGATGGGCAGGATGATTATCTTTAAAATCTATACATTAATGTTAAAAATTAAAATGACATAACTATTCATTTTAACAATTTTAACACTTTGCTTAATATAAATAAATTTTATCCTGCCCATCCTGCCCATCCATGTTAATTTACTTTTACGCAAACCCCGCGTCTTCCAGCTTATTATTCTCTATAGTAGTACTGGTGGCGATGGAGTGGAGACGGGAGAACAGGCCGCCTTTTGCTATTAATTCGTCAAATGTGCCCACTTCCATCACCCGGCCTTCGTTCATTACTACTATCTGGTCGGCGTTGCGGATGGTGCTGAGGCGGTGGGCGATTACCACTACGGTGCGGTCTTTGCATAAAGCTGCCAATCCCTGTTGTACTGTTCTTTCCGACTCGGGGTCGAGGGCGGATGTCGCTTCGTCGAGGACGACCAGTTTGCTGTCGGTCAGCATACAACGGGCGATGGATAGACGTTGGCGTTGACCGCCGGATAGTTGGCTGCCACCTTCGCCGACTTTATGCTGCAACTTTTCCGGGAAATCTTCTATAAAATCCCAGGCGCAGGCATATTTCAATACTTCAACCAATTCCTTGTCTGTCGCTGTTGGTTTTACACAGCGCAGGTTCGCCTCGATAGTGGTGTCAAACAAAAACGGGTCCTGCAGTACCACGCCAAATTGAGCGCGGTATTCGCGTATCGGCAGTTCGCGAATGTCGTGACCATCCAACAATATCGCACCGTTTGCCGGGTCGTAAAAGCGGATTAAAAGGTTCGCAAGGGTAGTTTTGCCGCATCCGCTACGACCCACCAGAGCCACGGTTTTGCCGGCGGGAATTGTCAGATTTACGTTTTTTAATACCATTCGCTTGGTGTATGCAAAACTGACATCGCGAAGTTCAATTGTCGGCTCAAATTTCGTCGGCATTACCGCGCCTTCAACCTCTGGCAGACTGCTGTCGGTATCCAACACGGTGTATAACTGGTCAAATGCGGAACGCGCACCCATCATTTGTCCATAGATGTTTGTCATCGCTTGAATCATGCCGATTAATGTACCCTGGTAACCCATGAACGCCACCAAAGTACCCAATGGGAACTTTGCCGCGTTTTCCATTACCAGCCAGGCACCGCCGACGATAACCCCGGCAGTTATGACATAGCTCAAACCTTCGGTAACAAAAGCAAGTTTCATAGATTCCAATACACTGGTAAGCCATTTCACCATTGCCGGCCATAGTTGTTTGGTAAACTCTTCCTGTACCTGGTTTTCCAACGCGAATGCCTGGATAGTTTTATGTCCGCGCAGTTTATCCATAATCACGCTTACGATGTGCATTCCTGCCTCGGTAGCATCCTTTGTTTTAAGATAAATGCTTTTTGATAGTGTTTTTGCCACTACGACATACCCGATTGCACCGGCGAGTATAACCAGTGTTAATACCGGGCTGAGATACAGGCAGAAACCAAGGCTGAAAATTAGTCCAACCACATAAACCACTAACTGGCTGAATATCATCTGCATGAACATACCCAGGGTGTTGATGGAGTTGCCGAACACTCGTTCGTAAAGAAACCCGGTGGGGAACTGGTTGTGAAACCGCAGGCATAGCGACTGCAAATGGGCAAAACTGTGAGAACGCAGTTCAAATACTATCTTTTGCTGGGCGTTATAGACAATAACCATCGCCCAGAACCAGACTCCCATACGGGTGAACATGACAGCTAAAAACACCCCGGCAGCCATGATTGCCAGGGTTATATTCTTCTGTGGTATCGCCTTGTCAATGACATATTTTGCGAACAAAGGCTGTAACGCAACCGCCAAACCTACCAATGCCACCAGCACCGCTGCTAATATAAATTTCCAGCGATGAGGACGCACCAGCGGAAAAAACCGCTGACATATCTCTTTTAAATCATAACTATGCACATCATCAAAATCAATCATAAGGTTACTTCTTTAATATTTTTTGACATGATTAACAAGATTAACAAGATTAAAATTATCTTGCCTATCCTGCCTATCCATGTTAATTTATCTTTACTTCCAACTTTGCCGGATGCATCCAACTGTCCGGCGAGTATACATTCACTGTCAAAATATCTTTTTCAGGAATGACTACTATTTCATAGTTCACAATTTCTGCTGGTCTTAACGCATATTTCATCCGTTCATAACCGTCAATATAAACAGTGCCAAAGGCGGCATTATCACCGTCATTTCTCAATTTCAACTGCAATTTCGCCGGTTCACCGATTACTGGATTTTCGGATATTAATTTCAATGATGCGCGGATATGCGGCGGCAGATATTTTCTGTTTTCGTCTATCTGTAGTCCTATTTCATCAATGTCAATCTGCTTGAACCCCAGCCCGAAAGCGGGTGAGTCTGGTGCCAGGGTGAATATGCCGAAATCAGGGTCGGTAAACCTGGCTGTTTCGTCTACCAAGTTGTCTTTATAAACAGCCTTTTCACCTTTATCTTTGTGCCAATCGTCGCCAATCCATACCCCACCGTTGCTGATATTACGTTCAATGTAGTTGTTTTCCGGCGGTACGCCTTTGCCGGCGATGAAATATTTCTCGACATCGGCAATCTCCGGGTAGCGTTCGCTATATGGCGGTTGCAGGTAATTCATTGCTTCGCAACTTGCCCGCATGGTGTTGTTAACCATATTCTGCCATACCGGGTTGTTATCAAGCCCGCGGGCATCAGGAGCAATGGCGGGATGACAATCGACAAAGATGTTATTCTCTATCATATAATCGCGACCGCCGCCCAGCATAATGCCATACATGCAATCCTGCAGGATATTATCAACAATATGGGTTCCACTGACGCAGTCATCCATGTATATCGCCATACTGCCCATGCCGACACCGCCCATGTGATGCACGAAATTGCGCCGGATAACATTGCCGCGGAAAGTATAATCGCGACCGGTATAAATAGCACCTGCGTCTCCGGTCTCCAAACAAACACGATATATTTCATTATTTTCGATGGTGAATTCGTTACCCCAGAATAGGATGGCGTTATGCGGCGCGTCGTGAATGAGATTGTTGGCGATTCGGATGCCAACGCCATTAGTATTAACACCCGCGCAATAACATCGGCTCCAACGGGCAAAATGGTGAATGTGGTTGTTCTGCACTACATGATTGCACGGGGTCAGGGTCTTGCGATCACCGCCGGAAATATCTATACCACCGTCGCCGGTACCATAAATGTCGCAGCCTGCAACGGTGTGTCCGGTGCCGCCAGTGACAGAAATTGCCCAGTTGCCCATATTGCGGATGGTGCAGCCGGAAATTTTCACGTCACTACCGTCGATTACGGTTAATCCCGTGCCGCGTCCACCTTCCAGGGTGAGATTGCGAAATTCCACCTTGTTGGCGTTATTCAGCGAGATGAATGAATCGTCCATGCCGGATAGCATGATTTCTGCGCCATCCAGTTTTGCCGGCGGCCAGAAATATAGGATGCCACTGGCGGCATCGACATAATATTCACCCGGCTGATTCAACTCTTCCAGTACATTAAGAAAATAAAATCGCTGCCCTTTGTTGTAATAATACAACCCGCCATCAGCCTCAACAACGCCGTTTTCCGCGTCTAATGTCTTAACATGCTCGTAAGAATTCGCCCAGTCGTATGCCCAATAGCCATGAACCCAGATATTGTCTGATGCTACCCATTGTTTTTGCCTGTCGCCGGCATAGGTAAATCCGCCGGATAAATCGCCGGACTCGGTCTTCCACTCGCTGCTCATCGGTTTGGTGTATCCGGTGATGGTGGTGAACTCACCGGCGTTTGGCCATTGCGCCACCGTCATAGGCTGATCATTAAAAAACAGTTCCAGATGGGCAGGAGAAGTTTTTCGGCTGAATCCCCGTGAGGTAAAAGCACCAAAATCGGTAATGCCAACCTTCTGCAAATCAACCTGCAGAACGTTTTTATGTGCTTCCGGTGCCAATCTCGTTAAAATATCCGGGTCTGTTATCGGTGTGAAGTCACTTGCGCAAATTCGCAGACCGCCGGTAATACAGACATCCTCGCCATCGCCAGCACGAAAGAGAATATTGCTGTCTTTTTCATCCAAAGCCAACGACTCAGTAAGATGATATGTACCGGCGTGCAGAGTCACTACCGCGTTATCATAAGTCAACTTACGCAAGTTATCCCGCGCTCCCTGCAAGGTCGCCAGCGGTAAAGACTGAGAGCCGCTATTATTATCATCGCCGTTCGGCGAAATATGCAATTCAATCGACATGAAACTGCCTCCGAAAATTATTTAACATTGATGGGCAGGATGGACAGGATAATTGTATCCTGTCTATCCTTTTTAACGGATTAATCATAAATAAGGTCATTTGAATTAACTTTTTTCAGAATTTGCTGATAATATATATTATCACTCAAATCTGACCAGCGATTCTCTAAGTCGTATAACACTTTTATTAAAAAATCACGAGTTTCACGATGCAATTCAACTACTGAAATAATTGCATTTGAACCTAC
>JBIJDE010000214.1:0-7814 GCA_044344305.1 Armatimonadota bacterium | reverse complement strand
ATGTTATTTGCCTTTTGTAGAGACGCAATATTTTGCGTCTACGGTTTAATTCAGACGCATGTCCATGCGTCTCTACGATGAAATAATAATTCAGACGCATGTCCATGCGTCTCTACGATGAAATAATAATTTAAGACGCATGTCTATGCGTCTCTACGGTGAAATAATAATTCAAGACGCAAAATATTGCGTCTCTACGTACGATTTTATCCGGTGTATTGCCAAGGAGTGTAATGTGGTACATCACCGCGAAGGTACCGGGATAATAGTCTTGCTTGCAGGTCGGGTATTAATCCAAAAGGGATATCTTCTTTCAGTAAGGTATGTTTTACTGCGTGTTGTTTGAATTGCTGGTACTCGGTTAACAATATTTTTCTGCCGTCCTCGTTCAGTAAAACGCTGTCTCCAGCATCTTCGCGTACTATAAAATGGTTTGCCTGCAATTGTTTTCTATTTATCAGGGTCAGGGTTATTTTGTCTGCTACTGGTGCGCGAAACTCTTCCATCAGGTCAAGTGCCAGTGATGGTCGTCCGGGACGCAATACATGCAGATAACCAAATTGTGGATCAAGTCCGACGCTTTCACACGCAGAAACACAGTCACGGGTGAGCAGTGCATATAAAAATGACATAATAGCATTAACCCGATCTTTCGGTGGTCGTCTGCTGCGGGTGGTAAAAGAGAAATCAGTGGTTGGTACGGTTATCATTTTGCCATAGACGTCAAAATATCGCGCTGATGATTCACCTTCTATACCACGTATTCTTTCCACACTATTTGCCGTTTCCAGCATTTTCATACTATTCGCCAGACCATCTACTGCTAAATTGATAGCATTTTTTACGTCATCGTTTTTCGCTTCTCTGCTGCCGCGTTGTAACAACTTTCTGGCATTGCGAATTTTACCTGCCACTACATGGCGGGCAATCTCCAGCGTTTTATCACTATCAATGGTTGCCTGGTATTGCGCTTTTCTCAGCAATACATTTCCACTGACAGGTCCGGCAACACGGCATCTAAATCTACCCGCAAAATCAAGAAATGTTACGTCCACACCCATTTCTGCACATTTCCCCATCGCAGCCGGGCTGATCATGCTGTCGTTAAAGATTACTATCGCATTCAGATGCAATAGAGGAACCTGCAACAGGCATTTTTCCTCGACCTTCACCCGTATGGTATCGTGGTCCAGATGCACCCAGGCGTGGGGCGTTTGCACAAATAATGTATTCAGTAATTGTCTTGCCATTTTATTACCTCAATGGGAAATGAGTCCGCGGTTAAGGTAGGGGAGATGTCCTCATCTCCCGTCTCGAATTGCAATAATGACGTAAATCAGCATATAAGCGACAGATTTTTCGTGGTAGGGGAACTGTCCCCAGTTCCCGCGCCGAACCGTGATAATGGTGTAAACAAGCGTAGCAGCGACAGTTTACTTTTGCGTGGTATTGTGATTTACTAACCTTGTTTTGTCGTTTCAACAGGTTCGTCTTTATTTAACAAACACTGTCGCGGAAATTGGGGACAATTTCCCTCCCATTTGCCAGATTTGTGTCTGTCACCGGGCTATATATCTGGGTGGTTTATTCAATTTTAAACAATTCACCATCTTTCACCGTTTTTGCATGACAAACTAATTCCGGCTGACAGATGTCTGCTAACGAACAATCCTCGCATCTTTCATCGTTCACTGGTGGCGGGGTAAACCCGTCAATGATGAGCTGTTTTATTTTTTCTGCCATTTCCAACGTTTCGGTTCGCAGTTTTGCATCGCCACAGTTTACCGAGTAGCGGCGACGAGTTTTTTTGCCATAGACAAATCCCTCTGTCACCGGTTGACCGGTCATTTCTTCCAGGCATATTGCTTGCCCTACCAGTTGGTACGCGGCGGATGCCACCGCTTGCTTGCCGCCGCGTTTATATTCAACCGGCACTATTTTACCATCAGGGTGAAACTCTATCATATCTGCGCGCCCCTGCAGGCCGTATTTCTCCGACCATACCGGCAACGCGCGTTCCAGCCGCACCCCATCAGCAACTTCCCACTCTGGCTCATCTACACGTTCATGGTTCGCACTGCCTTCCAGAGTAAACTTATTTTCCGCATACATGCACTCGACATGAATCAACGCAAATTGCCGAGAACAATAAGCATAATGCTCAATCGCAGATAAGTATGCAATTAATGGTTCATCTTCTGGCATGGTGTTTACCTGTATTTATCCGATAAGTTTAGTTAATGAGATTCCCGCTGGCATGTTAGTATCATCTATGGTTACTTGATAATCAGAGAATTTTCTTGGTACAGACACATCACTTTTGAGTTTAGCGTTAATCTTATCAAACAAGGTGTGCGCGGGTGCATTGCCAAAAGCATTGTCATGAGTGAATATATATAAACCCCGGCAACTCATCAATCCGCGACTGGCAGAATGGTCGTGATCCCACATCATTTGTAAGGCTTGCCAGAATGCTTCCAAATCATCATTTGTTGCACCTGTTTTAACTGCAAATGGTGCGCTGTAAAAACCATGAGCCATATATAATCCATAATGTATCAGTGCCTTGCGTCCCATTTCCGTTGTTTTTGACTTTGATGGGTCGTCTCCATTGTCACGTCAGTGGGAACTACCTGATCAAATGAACGCGCGAAAGTGAGTTGTAGTGGACCGCGAACCTGACCGCAATTAATGCCTGTAGTCATAACCGCGCCAAACATACGGACATCAAAAAAATCAGCACACATTTTTGTTCGTGCGTCATCAACTTCATTTTTCTTTTGTTTAGTGCCAGTGGATTTTATTCCTAATTCTGTATAAGCTTCTGCATTGAGAGTATTTAAAGCTATCCCGCTATCATTCACATAAATGCGGAATCCTTTTTTATCAGCACATGTCATAGCTATGAAGTTTCTGACTTTTCGTTTAATGCAGACATCTGTAACTAATCCTTGCATTGTCTCAGGATCAACGCGAGGAAGATTTCCGGCATCAGGGTCGCCGTTCGGGTTGCCATCTGTTACTTCAAACAGCATTACAAAATCGTGTCGTTTTGATGCATCATTGATGATACTCATTTTAATTCTCCTCTTTATTTTCAGAATCGGTTATGTATTGTTGACGTGCCGCGCGGTCTGCTGAACGCTGATGATAATACCCCAAGGCAAATAATGCCTGCTCTTGGGCATTTAAAGTGTTTGGGAATTTTCCAAGTCCACTCAGTACTTCCTCTAATGATTTTTGCAACCCCTCATACGCGCCACGTCTTGTTTTACGTAGTTTTGACAGGTGGTTTTGCGCATTACCCATTAAATTGCCAAATACGGTAGCAGGTGCAGTGGATGCGGCACCGTAGAACTGGTCTACTAATGTAGCATTAATACCCGGCATGGCAGCTTTTTGAATAGCTTCCACTGTTGCCATCAATCTACCGCATAAATAAGCGGGTCGATTATCAGTACGATCAATTTCTGTCATACTATTTCCTCCATTTAAGTTATTCGAGATTAATACCGCTTTAATTAATGCGGCACGATTATGAGTAACGTTTTGTTCTGAACGGCAACGGTTAACAGCTTGAATCAAAAACCATAGTGGGATTTTATCGCCATGCAATGCTGCCCGGACGAGAATCTGTGGTACTTGCGGTGTCATTTGTTTGCTGACATCTTTATCACGGTAAAGACCGGCAATAAGACGGAATATACCCAATGGTTTGCCATAAACGCCATATTCATCAACAATATCAATCAAATCAAACCATTTTGCCAGTGAATCTTTAACATCACCCAAGGTTGTTTTTAACCAGTCACGTACTATAACACGGGCAGAATTTGCACTGAATGCCGACATATAGAAGTCAGTATCTTTAATAGCCAGCGATTCTGATTTACCATTACGGTACGAGTTTATCATTCCTATTACTTCGTCCGGTTGTGGATGATTTAATAGATTAGTAATTGAAAAACCAGTTTCTTCACGTGTCCAGAATATGTAAACCACTGGGCCTAAAGTGATATGATTCTCTACATTATCACGCGAAAGCATGAAATTTATCGCTTTACCATATAGTTCTGCGCATTCAGCACATATGGTAGAATTTTTTGCTCCACTTAACCCATATGATTCATAAGTATCGGAGTTTATGCCGATAAAAGGCATTTCTGCTTGTCCACCGGGGATACCTTTGATTGGTACCGGCAAGGTATCCGGGATTGATTTTTGCTGGCCGCATATTTGACAGGTAGACTCAATAGATACTTTTGAATTATCCTGCTGTTGCCAAAATGTTACAACTTCTTTATAATCAAAAACATATTTGTCGTTAATTCTAAATGTTAATATATCATTGGCTGTTAAAGCTATATCGCCTAAAGAGAGTTGATCACAGTCACACTTTTGCCACCATTGATAAAAGTTAAGTAAGGCTTTCAACTCATTCGAATTGGTTTTATCATAAGCAACTTTTATAAGGTCTGTAAAGGCTTTATATTCTTCTTTAGAACGGTCTTTTTTTACAGATTTATCATCTGCAATAAATAAACCTAATACATAAGATGTCTTATCTACTAAAAACTGAGCAGCAACACCAGATGTTCGTTTACTTGATAAAATAGGTGCTATTACAGTAATGCCTCTGTCTTTCGGTCCCCCGCCAGATGTTGGAGTGCAACCGAGGAATTCACCTTGAGTGCCTAATTCGATGACCCATTTTATTGTTTGCGGACCATAATTTGGTTTTGGTACTTCGCCAATTATACGTTCAGCATCATTTACAAGTTGATGGAGTATCATCTTATTCCACCTCCTGCTTTCAAAAATTCATAGGTGGGTACTTTCATTACCCCATCGATGATTTCTGCTTCAAAATAATGTGGAACTCTTTTACCATCTGAACCATGCTCAATATCCAATAACATGTTACCAAGGTTTTCTGATAATGTAATTGGTATTTCATTTCCGTCTGCTTCACTGAATGCTGCCGCGAATTCCCGGCATCCCAGATATGGGTTATGGTAGCATTGGCCTTTTTGCACACGTCGCCTGAATTGGTCGCGATATTTTGCAATATCATCTGTAACATCAGGACGCAACTCAACATCAGCATAAATAAGGTATGAGACATTTCGCAAACCGAGGGTGTGACGTTGTGCTCTATTATCTGTTATGTTGATACCATCTACACGAGGACTCATACGAGTATTTACTTCATTACGCATTATTGAGAAAGTCTTAATGGGATTAAGTATATGGATTTCCTTAACTCGCCAGACAAATTCTGGTTTCCAAAAGATGGCTTCCAATGCGCCGCGTGCAGCAGACGGGGTTATTACCGGATAACTCACCCGTTCCCCAGACTTTGACTACCAACGGGGTATATGCCATAATCTTCCCTCCTTTATATTATTAAATCTGTTGGATCTGCAGTATCCTGCAAACCACGAATATTATCATAACCACCAAGCCAGCGATATAATCCTGAACCGGCAATTATTTCCTTAATTAGTCCGGCTTTTTCTTTCTGTCGGAACTCGTATCTATACATTGAAACCAGATATGGTTGCAACTTTCGCCAATCTTCGCGATTGACAGTTTTCTTAAAGAAAATGCCATTAAGAACGCTTTTGTATTCGTCTTGATGATAGTTTACAAGAACTGGTACAGTGTCATCATTGATTACATGAAATTTATCTGCAACGTCACGAAATTGCATAGCTTTCCGCATTCCTTGTATATTGTATTTGTCAGTTTTAATGCTGGTGTACAATTGATTGAAATAACTTATAAACAAGTTCGGATCATGCAAGTCAGGGTTTTGATATTGCAGAATATTGGTTGCAATAGTCATTGAAGTTTCATAATAACTCTTTGGGTGATGTCCATCCGAAGGAAATACTATATGAACTTCTCCAACATCCATTTTCCCTTCGCGATTGCAACGTCCCGCCGCTTGAACTATAGAATCAAGTGGGCCAATGGCACGAATAACTGCTGGAAAATCTATATCCACACCAGCCTCAATAACTTGTGTTGATATTAATTTACATGGTTCACCATTTTTTAACCGATCTTTTAAATCTTGTAATACTACTCTACGGTGCGCCCCACATAACCTGGTTGATAGATGCATTGCATCTGGTTCATCAAGTGCATCAAGCAATAGTATCGCATCTTTCTTTGAATTTACAATAGTCAAACATTGCTCATTATCCCGCATTAAGTCTGATATCTGGTGCCAATCCATCTTGTCTTTATGTATTTGATAATTTACACGTTTGAGTTGTGAGAATAGTTCTTTTGGATCTTCAACAATTTCATGCGCTTTCGGTAATCTTTTTATAATTGGTGAATCACCGGAAATTGTTGGTTGAGTAGCAGTGCATAAAAGCAATGTCGAATTGTATGATTTCACCAGAATTGATAATGCATTTAGAATAGGAGCAAGCAAATGTTCCGGCAATTTTTGAACTTCATCAAGTATTATCACGCTGTTTGCTAATCGATGATTTTTCCTGCATGCTCCTGGCCTGTTAGAGAATAGACTGTCAAAAAGTTGTACTGTTGTTGTAACAATCAATGAAGCATCCCAATTTTCTGAAGCTAATTTTTGCCACATACCACTACTATTTTCATCATCATATGATCCACTATGGTGTTCCAACACAGCTTGTTTATTTTCAAAAATACTACGAAATACATCTGCAGTTTGTTCAATAATACTGGTGAATGGAATAGCATATATTATCCGACTCAAGTTATGTATTTTAGCATGTTCCAGCGCAAATGCTAATGAAGACAATGTTTTACCGCCACCAGTTGGCACGGTAAGAGAAAATACTCCAGGTTCCAGAGCCGCAACTTTAACACAAGAATTAAAAATATCATTTCGTAAGGTGTTTAATGATGATTTTGTAATGGTTTTAATGAAGTTCTTGTAATAATTAAAAAACTCGTTATGAAGGCCTTCAATATTAATTTTTGTTTTTCGTTTTTTGCTGACAGATTTATCGAAATGTTTTTCTGTATCTAATGAATCAGCATCCACCAGTGTTGAGAAAAGTAACCGGATTAACAATTCTGCTGAAAACTCATCAGTTGCGATTGATGTTAAATAATTATTTATGTTGTTATAGTTAACGTCAGGAGTGCAGATTAATTCGCCAGAATATTCACTTGTAATATTTTTGCATTCAGATAGATTTGGCATGCCTGAATGATGTCCAAGAATTACCGGCGACAATAATTGCAAGATGGGATTTAATTTTGATACATATAAAGCCCCGGCGTTTTTATGATTTATTTTTTTATATGGTGGTTTCGAGCCATTTATTGATGCCTTGTAACATTCCAATAGATAATTCTGAAAATCAGGGTGCGCCTTACCAAGATCATGAAGAAGCCCTGCTACATAACTTAGTTCTTTAGCATTAAATTCACCAGCAAACTCTCCCGCCAACCGCGCTGTCTCTTGCAGGTGGTCAGCAAGCAAATGCCATTCATCACTATTCTTAGCTGGTGTGTGTGCATAATATTCTTTTTTTGTTTCCGTTTCCATTTGGTATCCTTCAAGAATTATATCTAAACAACCAGTATTCATATACTGGCATGTATTATATCAATTAATGGTCATGTTTGATATAAGTAATTCACATATTTATTTAAGATAAACAAATAATATATCACCAATAGTGTCAAAATCGGTCACTTTACTTTATTATTTTAAAATATTTAATATTTTTTGACAGCATAATAATACTGGGGAAATTCAAGTCTTTTGTTGGGAAGGGGAAATGTTAATAACTTATTAATAGTCG
>JBIJDE010000276.1:0-6362 GCA_044344305.1 Armatimonadota bacterium | reverse complement strand
GACCCCGTGAAGAAATGGTTTGCGTAACTGTTATATTGGCAACCAATTGAAAAATTAGCGGCATTCATATGGGTGCCATCATAAGTGGCCTGTCCAATATATTTACCATCGACATAAAAAGTTACCAGTCCATAATTTGCCAAATTATCCGGGTTACTGGTGATACCGATTGCCATATGAGGTTTGTTATCATTAACCTGAATAGATGAAAATACACCAGCTCCACCGGCATTAGATTTTTGATGACTGAAGGTTATTACACCACCGGTTGGGTTACCACTACTATTGGCACAGCCTATCCCGCCACCCCATGCATTGTGGGCTACGATAAATCCCTGTAAACTTGAGGGTGGCATTTGAAACACCGTTGCCATGGTGTAACCCACGGCATTAAATGAGAAACTTCTAGTCATGTAATCTTTAATTCCATCGAAATATATACACGGATGCCCATTCATAATTGCTCCGGTATTATCCAGAATATATTTTGGATATGTAGCCCAACTGCCTGGCCGAGTGGCATCCAAACCTGTGCCGGATTTTGATGCCCAACTGGTTACAACACCACCGGTTATACCTATGCCGGATGATCCGGTATACCATAAGTCTGCACTTAAGGACACTTTGACGGTTGCCATTGCCGCGTGACCATCGGCATAGACACAGATTGCCTGATTGCTATGACGCATATAATCGTAATCAGAATTATCGTATGCGACATTATCATAAGTTGCAGCTGTAGCACCGGATGCTGGTGTACCTTTATGGTAACCATCGGCGCATAATAACAATGTTGCGGCATCTCCCAGTTTACCCAGTGAAAGCCCGGCAATACCGTTGTTGTAAACATAACCATTCGGTAAATTCTTCATGGAAGGACAGGTTAGTGCGGCACCACTGGTAAGTGATGAAATAGTCCATACCGCGGAAGCAGCAGGCAACATCTCTAAATGGTCCTGAGCATCCATTTGAATAGCCAGCGCTATTTGTCGCTGATTACTCATGCAGGAGGTTTGCCGTGCCTTTTCCCGCGCTTTGCTGAATACCGGAAATAAGATGGCGGCGAGTATTGCAATAATCGCAATTACGACCAGTAATTCAATGAGTGTAAACCCTTTTCGGGGTACCGTTTGTAGCATAATAGCCTCTCTTTCTATAAATAAATATGATTTTTGTAAAAAATTGCTATAAGTACATTGCTCCGCAATCGATTACGTTATTATTTTACCATGCTAATACTGATTTGTCAATATAAAATTTACATATTACATTTTTATTTTTACAAAGCTATTTGTTTGCAGTAAATCAAGTAGTGTCTGAAGATGATTTTTATACAGTTCCCGTGGTTTAATATGCAATTTTCTGCACATTAACGCCGCTGAGTAAGTTTACAAATAAATTTCTACGCTCTGTAAGAGCAATATTCCTTCGTTTTAGGAATATTGCTCTTACAGAGCGTATTTTTTACGACGATACCAAGTCCCAGCGGCGTTGCCGTGGGCTATGGAATTAACAGGTGAAGGAATCAATGAAAAGATATTTTGAATATTATGCAGTTCCCCTTTTCTACCATACCTTTATATTCTATCAAAACGTCTAATTATCCATAAACATTCAATTTGTGTACAAAGCACAGCCTTGCCAAGCAGGATAAATAGTGACAGCCACCTATTTATGAAAGCTATTTTTAAAATAGAAAAGTTTGAAACAAGATGAAAATATGACTGCCCATATTTATCTGGAATTAAGATTTTTTTTGACTCCACTTATTTATTCTTATCCCTAACTGACTAATTCTCCTTTTATTTACATGAAACCGTGTTATTTACATGAAAGTGTAGACAAAATAGACTGGCAAGTGTCATTATAAAGATATAAAACTGCAGGGGTGGAGTATGATTCATTATTTTTGTTTTAATATATATGTATTGGGAAATCTTTCTTCTATGAAATCGTTGTCATCTGCCAGCGGTTTTTTGTTTGGTACTAATGTTAATTGATATAGCTGCAATATTTTTGTATAATCAAAAAAAGCTAAAATATTATTGATGAATATAGGTAAATAGGTGAATTGTCCTATTAAACGACATCCCGGCAGTATTACTGGTAATGATTTATGGTGATGAGTCCTTGTTGCCGTCTGGCATGTTTCGCATCTATGGTACCGGTGAAGGACGCAGCCGCCCGGCGTTTGTCGACAAGCTGCTAGCCGGTAGCAAGCGAAGTCCTCAATTATCGGCAGTGCGGTGCAGAAGTTCGGGAGTGATGATCCGAGGCTACGGTTCATTTATCGAAAAAACCTGCCGCGATGGCGCGTATTGGCTGGCTGGCGCACCTGCCGCACCGGCATTTGATATAAAACTGCCGCAGCCTGCAAGTGTGGATACCCTGGCTATTTATGAAGATACCGCCCATCCCGAAGCGAACCCGCAAGAAATCAAGATAGAAGCATGGGTAAACAATAATTGGACGACAGTAAAACATGACTTGTGGGTAAGTTCGTCAACACATATCCACAATTTCCCGCCGGTGACCACCGACAAACTGCGGTACACCATAATGGGTGACCTGTACAAGAATCTTTGGACAACAGAAATAGAGGTATATAAGGCACAGTAACATTGCACAGAGTCGACCCCTTTTAGGGGTCTCACGTCTATAGAAATCGACATCAATATGATTAACGACCCCGTAAGGGTGTCGAACGTGCGAAGATTACAAGCAATTGTAGTACGACACCTACGGGGTCGGATTATTTGTTGTACTATTTCTATAGACGTTTGACCCCTAAACGGGGTCATGCCTTACGTCCAATTTATTTGGCTTAATGCTCTTCATTGCTGACAATAAAATGGTTTATCGCTATACTTGCTGTGAGGTATATTATGCAATATCGATCGTTAGGTAACACCGGTCACTCGCTGTCCTTCGTTGGATTCGGTGGCATTGTCGTGGCTGGTGAGGAGCAATCGACCGCCGATGCTATGGTAAAGCGTGCCGTCGAAATGGGCATTAATTACTTTGATGTGGCACCGAGTTATGGCGACGCTGAAATTAAGCTGGGATACGCGCTGCTTCCCTATAGGGAAAAGGTCTTTCTCGCCGGGAAGACTGGCAAGCGTGATAAGGATGGGGCGGCGGAGGAATTACTAGCGACGCTTCGAAATCTGCAGACGCCGTATCTCGATCTCTACCAGTTCCATGGTGTAACGCGGATGGAGGAAGTAGAGCAGATTTTCGCTCCTGGCGGCGCGATGGAAGCCGTCCTTGCCGCCCGCGATGCTGGCCAGGTGAATCATATAGGTTTTTCATGTCACAACGAAGAGGCGGCACTCGCCATGCTGGATAATTTCCCCTTCGAGACTGTCCTCTTTCCATTCAACTGGGTCTGCTGGCTGAAGGGTGAATTCGGCCCACACCTGGTTTCCCGTGCTCAGGAGATGGGCACCGGCCTTCTCGCGTTAAAGAGCATGGCTGGACGTGCTTGGGTTGAAGGCGAGGAGCATATCTGGCCGAAATGCTGGTACCGTCCCATTGACGACCCCGCTGTCGCCGCACTTGCTGTGCGATTCTCCCTTTCGCTACCAATCACCGCCGCTTTGCCACCAGGCCATGCCGAACTGCTCTGGCGATATTGCGAAATAGCCGAATCGTTCACTCCCCTTGACGATCAGGAAATGGAGCAGTTGCGGTTGCATTCGCAAGGTATTGAGCCGTTGTTCCGTGGGTAATAGGGTGTTAGCTATTAAATGCGATGAAAATGAAGATTGCATGTAGTCGAAAACCAGGAGTTTATATACATTTATGATTTGGTGAAAAGAACTGATGATGAATACAATAAAAATTAGCAAATCAGCATGATTTGAAGATATATTTATTAAATATTAACAATCTAACCCCAGAGGGGTGGCATGTTAATAGTAATCAATCAATAAAAAAGATCCATAGCCCCTTTAGGGGCGACATGTTAAAAACGTTTTATATTAAGAACCGGGAATAAAATATATTACCATTTTACATGTCGCCCCTAAAGGGGCTTAATATTCATAAGGATTATCAATTACTATTAACATTTCACCCCTCTGGGGTTGGATTGTAGTTAATATGTGATTTTTCTTAAAAATAGTATTACATAAATATGTATAAAACACAGTCTTGCTAAGGAGGGGGTAGGGGGTGGTTTGGTTAATAATATAATTAATATGGTTATGCAAAAGCTTGTCAAAACCACCATTTATTTATATTATCGCCATTTTCCAATGTTATTGTTAGATTTGCTGATTGATTAATTGTCAGTATGTAAGTATAATTATAGTATTAAAACCGGGTTGGAATTAGTAATTCCGTTTGTCCTTAAGTTATGTGAACGTAGAACAAATAAAAGGAGGAAACCACATGAACGGTTTCAATCTCAAAATCAGCAGTGACGTCACCGGGGAAAAGCGTATTAAAATCATAATCACTGCCATTGTCACAGCCATAATGGTTATGGGTATTATGTTCGTGGTTGGACTTTTACTGATCAAGTTTCTGTGGGCGTGGACAATACCTGACTTGTTTCCAGGTGCGGTGCAGCAAGGACTGATCGCGAAGTCCATCTCCTGGATAACAGCCGCAAAGCTCGCTCTTTTTATATCCATCCTGGCTGGCATTGCCCGGGGATCCAGCAAAGAAGAGAAAGTTCAGGAAAAGGTTATTGAATAGTACAACTCTTTCTTTAAACCGTCGGCATTTGCCGGCGGTTTTTTTGTTGTGATGATAATGTATATAATACTATGCACGGAACAATTGCTGATATTTTAACACAAATGAATTGGAGAAGTGTTAATTGTTAAGTGTTAAGTTTTTAGATAATTTTATAATTTATCAGATTTAAACTATTGTTCTATTTCTGATCGACCCCAGCGGGGTCGCATAGTTATAGATAAATCCATACAATTGAACCCGACCCCAGCGAGGGTCGCATATAAACTGGCACATTATTGGTAATTACATGCGACCCACGCTGGGGTCGATTTTTATATTTATGACAATTTTCTATAAATATTTGACTCCTCTGGAGTCATGACGAAATCATAATTTTTAAATTAATCCTAAAGTTACTTTTTTATTAGGATTTGCTAACTACCCCATTATCTCATAAACCTGCCACGCTTCCGCGTTAATGCTGCCGGTGCCTTTGGCGTCGGTAAGGACGTTGCGGTAGGCGGTGTCGGCTGGCAGTGCGATTTGGCCGGGTTTGAAGGTGTAGATGACGCTTAAGTTGCCCTGGCGGTCTTGCCATTTTACGCCGGCATCGTCATGCAGGATGGTGCGGGTGTGCATGCGCGGTTGTACGGCGCGGTAGGCGAGGTTGGCGGCGCGCAGCAGTGGACTGGCGACCTGGTCGATGCGTGCGCGTTTGCCGTCGGCGTCATTCACCCAAAGGCTTAATGTGCTCGGGGCTTTATGTGCCAACAGGCGGAAATAGAATTCCGGGCCTACCTCTTCCTTGCCGGTGCTGGTATCTGGTGTGGGTATGACGGAGTAGCCGATATTGACTGCGCATTGATACGCCATTGCGCCGCCGGCAGCGCGGTAATTCCCTTGTACGCCGTGTTGCGGCTGTCCCCATGGGCCTAATGATTCGATTAACATATGCACACCGCTTTGCTGCCAGTATGCCATAATCTCTGCCAATTGCCGCCACATGGTCTGCGCGCAGAGTTTACCTTGATGCGGGTCGGTGGGTTTATTGGGGTCAGGGGTATGGAAATTGATTGGCATCCAGCCGAAGTTATAGAACGAGTCGTAGAGATAGCCGCTGACCGTGGTTGCCTGCTGTCCGCGCAGGATATTATCGCGGAACATGGTGCCAAATGGTGAAGATATATCCATCCCGTAGATGGCATCATAGCCGGATCCGTAGGTATGGCGGCCGTCTGGGCCTTTGATTACCTCGACAGGATGTTTACGCAGGTAGGGTGAGTTCTGGCTTTGATGCGAACCGATCCAGGATATTAATTCCACACCTTGGGCGCGGGCAATCTCCGCCACCCGTTTATATCCCTCGATGCCGCCCAGCACTTTTGCCACCTCGTATTCGTGGGGACAGCACATGTTGCCGGTGGCGAAATCGGGCAATATACCTTCGCGGTTGCTGGTCATATCGTTTTCCCAGTAAGGGTCGATAAATATCTGCTGAAAACCAAGGGCGGCGGCGGCGGGAATGAGATCTTCCAGGTAACTGTCGCAGTTGAAATTGTTCCAGAAGTTGTGTGACAGCGTGGTGCGCGCATAGGTGCGCTCCATGCCAAACTGACCAAGTACGTTGTCCTGGTCGGCGTCGAATACCTGCGTCCAGGCATTCAGGTGGTCGGTAT
>JBIJDE010000211.1:0-7868 GCA_044344305.1 Armatimonadota bacterium | reverse complement strand
CTTTTCTTCTAAATCGTCAATCCATTTTGACACATTGGTTAATGAATCTTCATCATTTAAATCGGCCATATATAAGTTATAATAAACATGCGCCATTACATAATCTTTAGTAATACCACGTCCATACTCATATGCCATTGCTAAAGCGAAATATGCTCTTGTATCTTTCTGTTCAGCAGCTTTTTTATATAATTTAATAGCTTCATTAAGGTTCTTAGTCAATCCATAACCTTCTTCATACATTTTCGCAAGGTTACATTGTGAGGATGAAAAGTCCTGATCAACAGCTTTTCTAAACCAGTCAATTGCTTCTTTATAATTCTGTATTACTCCAATACCATGAAAATACATCTCGCCGATTCTATTTTGGGCCATCATGTTATTTTGTGCGGCAGCTTTTTTATACCATTTTAATGCTTCTGCGTAATTTAGAATAACACCTTTACCATAATCATACATGTCACCCAAATTATATTGACCTTCCTCATTATCTTGTTCCGCTGCTTTTCTATACCATTTCACCGCTTCTATCAAATCTTTCGAAACCCCTTCACCAAATTCATAAATATTCCCTATTTTGCATTGTGCATTTGCATATCCCTGTTCTGCTGATTTCCTTAGCCATTTAATCGCTTCTTTTAAGTTTATTTTTACTCCATCACCATATTTATACCTCATTCCAACAGTATATTGACCTAATTCATCACCATTATCTGCCGCTTTTTTGTACCATTTAAAAGCTTCCTCATTATTTTGTTCTATACCATTCCCATAAGAATACATCATCCCAAGAGAATACATTGCCCTAATATCTTCTTGTTCTGCTGCTTTACTATACCATTTGAACGCTTCGCTATAATCTATAATTACCCCATCGCCGTAATAATAAATGAATCCAAGAAAAGATTGTGCTGATACATTGTCATTTTCTGCCGCTTTTTTGTAACATTTGATAGCCTCATGATAATCTTGTGTTACTCCTTTAGCATAAAAATACATACGACCAAGATTAAATTGTCCAGTTGTATTATTTTGATCGGCTGCTTTTTTATAATATCTGAATGCTTCTTTAAGATTTATATCAACTCCTTTACCATATTCATACATATCGCCAAGATTACATTGTCCATTTGCATCATCTTGATCAGCTGCTTTTTTATAATATTTAAATGCTTCTTTAAGATTTATATCAACACCTTTACCAAACTCATACATATCGCCAAGATTAAATTGTCCATTTGCGTTATTTTGATCTGCTGCTTTCCGGTACCAGTTTACTGCTTCTATTAAGTCTATTTTTGTTCCCTTACCATATTCAAACATCTTCCCAAGACTGCATTGAGCATCAGTATTTCCTTGCTCTGCAGCTTTTTTATACCATTTAAATGCTTCATTATCATTTTTTGTAGTCCCTAATCCGTATTCGTAATAAAATCCAACGAGATATTGTGATTCTGGTTTTCCTTTCTCTGCCAGTTTGATTTCTTTTTTAAAATCTTCTTCAAATGTTGTTTCGCTATTATTAGATGAGTTTTCACACCATACTGAAATTAATGCAATTGATGGCATGACATTTTTCACTATTGCAGGTCCATTTAATTTTTCATTTAAACCTTCAGTTATAAAAGAAACTTCCTCATTCTGTAACATTACACGGACATAATTTGAAGGAACAGCAAAGCCAACTGCAGTAACCATTGTTCCACTCAATTTGGCATTTACTACTCCGATTACTTCGCCTTTTTCGTTGATTAATGGGCCGCCACTATTACCAGCATTTACAGCAGCGTCAATCTGAATTATTTTCTGTGCATCCCGCATTGATATGCCAGAAATGGTACCGCGAGTCACTTTGATATCTTCACCGAGTAAATCAGTGATTGGATAACCGAATACTCGAGATTCCTGACCTAATTCTATTTGATTCGAGTTGGCGAGTGGTAGTGGCATTAAATTTGCAACAGTTACCTGTAATAATGCTATATCATGCTTTTTATCAACATTTATAACTGCAGCATCCCATTTTTTTGTGCCTATTGTAACTGTGACTTTGTTAGCATCTTCAACTACATGGGCACAGGTTATCAGGTATCCGTTTGCGTTTACAACAAATCCGGTTCCGGTGGCTGTAGGTGCGTTTTCTGCATGAAGTTTGCTGGATATTAATAAACATAATGCAAATAAAAACAATAGATTTCGCGTCATGATATTCTTCCTCTCTTACAAAGTATTCCTTATATAATAATTTTACAATTGCTTAGGATGAATGTCAATAATAAATTTCAATATATTGCAAAATACCCCAAACAAACATTTGCATTAACAAATCAAAAAATGTATAATCCCAGTATAAGCGAGGGTTGATGTGACCGGGGATATTTTTGAGCGGTTGAAGAAACAGCGGGGGTATGACGGGCAGGTGGCGGCGATGCGGGAATTGCCGGCGCGGGACGCGCGTTATGGCTATGTGGCGGATGGGTTGCACCCGGCTGTTGAGGGTGTCTTACGCGGGATGGGGATAGAACATTTATATTCTCACCAGGTGGCGGCTATCGAGGAGATTCGCGCCGGGCATAACGTTGTGATAGTCACCGGGACAGCCAGTGGCAAGACGCTATGTTATAATATTCCTGTGGCGGAAATGCTGGCGGAAGACCCGTTGGCGACTGCGCTGTACCTGTTTCCCACCAAGGCACTGACCCAGGACCAGTTGCGGTCGATAGGGAAGTTTGAGTCGAAGGAAGCGGGAATTAACTTTTTGGCTGGCACTTATGATGGAGATACCCCGCAGAATTTGCGCCGAAAAATTCGCGATAATGGCAATGTTTTATTGACTAACCCCGATATGCTGCACCAGGGAATATTGCCACAACATATCCGCTGGAACCGTTTTTTTTCGCATTTGAAATATATTGTCATTGACGAATTGCACGCTTATCGCGGTGTATTCGGGTCGAATCTTGCGAATGTCATGCGGCGATTGCACCGTATCTGTGCTCATTATGGTTCGAATCCTCAATTCATCTGCTGTAGCGCGACGATAGCCAACCCGCGCGAACACGCCGAAAGTATTACCGGCAGGGCTATGAGCATTGTCGATGACGACGGTTCACCGCGCGGCGGCAAGAAATTCGTACTGTGGAATCCGCCGGAAATTGAGACGGCGGCGAAGGGAATCCCTGGACAGTGGCGGGTAGGCGGTGACAGGCGGTCTTCGCTGGGCGAGGCGGTTGGGTTGATGGCGAAACTGGTCGAGGAAGGGGTGCAAACCATCACCTTTGTCCGCACCCGGTTGGCGTCGGAACTGGTATTCCGCGATACCCGCGAACGGCTGAAACATATCTCGCGAAAGTTGGCGGACTCGGTTCATGCGTACCGCGGCGGCTACCTTGCCGAGGACCGGCGCGAGATTGAGCGTCGACTTGTTAACAAAGAGATATTAGGCGTCGCCAGCACCAATGCCCTGGAGTTGGGGATAGATATCGGGTCGCTGGATGCCTGTATAATTGTTGGTTACCCGGGAGCGATAGCGAGTTTATGGCAACAAGCGGGACGTGCTGGTCGCGGAAAAGACGAATCGCTGGTGATTTTAATTGCTCAAAACGCTCCGATAGACCAGTACCTGATGGCGCATTCCGACTATCTTTTCGCGCAAAATCCGGAGCAGGCGGTGGTTGACCCTGATAATCCGCACATCACCATCGGCCATGTTAAATGCGCCATTCATGAGTTGCCGTTGTCGGATGAGGAAGCGAAAATATTTGGCGAGTTCGCTCCCATGCTGCTGGAACTGATGGATGAAGACAAACTGGTGAAACATATCAACGACCGCTGGTACTGGTCGCATGTGCAATACCCGGCGGCGGAAGTTAGTTTGCGCAATATCTCTGGACCGGTATACACAATTCAGGATGAAGCGGACGGGTACAAGGTGATTGGGACACTGGACGAGATATCCGCCTTGTCGCAACTGTTCACCCATGCGGTGTATCTCCACGGTGCCGAGACTTATTTTGTTAATAAACTTGATATCGAGGAAAAGGTCGCCTTTGTTGAACGGCGCGATCTGGATTATTACACCCAGTCGGTACAAGTATCGCAAATTCGCATAGACGAGGCAGAGGAAGACCGCGTTTGGCGCGGCGGATTGCTGGGATTTGGCGATGTTACCGTGACCACCAGCACCCCGATGTTTAAAAAAATTAAGTTCCACAGCCGTGATAGCCTGGGATTTGAGCAGTTGGAGCTACCAGCGCAAACCCTGGAAACGGTGGCATACTGGTTTGCGCCGCCACAGGAGATGGTCACGGAGATGATTCGCAAACAATTTATTGTTGCAGAAGCACTGGTTGGGGTAGCAAATGTACTACTGGAAATCGCACCGATATTTGTCATGTGCGATACCCAGGATATCGGTACCGTTGTAGATGCCGCCTGCCTGGGGCGCGATGCGCTATTCTTTCACGATAAATATCCCGGTGGTATGGGTTACGCCCGCAGATGCTTGGACGATATCGAGGAAATGATGCAAACCGCCTACACAGTAATATCAGAATGTTCCTGCAAAGACGGATGTCCCAGTTGCGTCGGTTCGGCAGTGCCAAATAGCGCAATGACCGACATAGACAGCATAGTGAGAGGAAGAATACCGGACAAAGCGGCGGCGAAAATGTTGCTGAAGATGGTGTTGGGGAAGTGAGTAGTTAATTACGAATTACGAATTTATTTACATCGATGGGCAGGATAGGAAGGATATATGTTTTGCTTCGCAAAAAATCCTGTTAATCTTGTTAATCATGTCAAAATAATTCGTAATTCGTAATTCGTAATTCGTAATTCCTAATTCGTAATTACCTATTCCCCTTCGCCTTTCTCAACAACATACGATGGTTTGTCCATGGTGCGGAAATGGATGCGGGCTATGTATTCGCCTATTATTCCGAGTACGAAAAGTTGGACGCCGGAGAATAGGCATATTATCGTTGCCAGAAAAGGGAATCCCGGGGCGGTGGTGCCTTCCATGAAATATCTGATTATTACGAATAATAACAATATAATACCAATCAGCATGAATACCATGCCGGTTACAGTGGCAAGGCGTAGCGGGGCAGTGGTGAAGCCGGTTAGCATATTAAAAGCATGGGTGACCAGTGCCATAACTGTATAATTTGACTTCCCGGCGGCGCGGGGATCATGTTTTACATCTAATGCAGTAAATTTTGACGTTCCCCAACTAAGTAAAACATCTATTGAAACGTAGGGACCGCGATAATCATCAAAGGCTTTGCGGATTTCTGTCTTAAATGCGCGAAACGCGCTGATATTACCCGCCGTTTCTGCACCCATCATTTTTGACAAGGTATATTTGGTGATTAAAGACGCGATATCACGCAAAAATCCATTGTTCGCTTGTGGTGGCTTGCCATAAACAACATCGTATACTGGCATGACGGACAGTAATTTCCCAATCTCTTCTGGCGGGTTTTGCAGGTCGTCATCAAGTGTAACGCAAACCGTATATCTTGCCTGTCGAATGCCACAGAGTAGCGCGTTATGCTGACCAAAATTACGTGCCAGTGAGAATAATCGCATTTTGGGATAAACCACAGATAACTCACACAATTTATCCCAACTGTTATCCTTGCTGAAATCGTTTACAAAAATCATTTCATGTTCACAATTAAGCAAATCCAACTCGACATTCAATCGTAATAACAGCTTTTCTAATGTTGCTGCGCTGTTATATACCGGCACTATTATCGATATTCCGGGGGTAAGCGTTGACATTCATTATCCTCGGTCCGGGATGAACTTAATATGTGGCGGGTATTTCGATGGATTCTTTTTTATAGATGAAAACATCGCAGAAATTATAATAAAAAAGTTAGCAACTCCAATTAACACCATAAATATCATGAAATATTCAGGTTTTATATTGAAAGTTTTCATTATAACAGAACATACTGCGATAACCATCAGTACGGTAAGTTGAAAATTAATTGCCATTTTTCCATGCTGATCAACAAATGCTGATTTATTTCTTTTCATCAGCCAGCAAAGCAGGGGACCAAAGAAATATAACCCGCCTATTCCCGGTGGCACAAACAAGCCGAATAATGCTGAAATATGTATAATGGTTGCCCAGTTTATCTCTTCTTTTTCCGTCAACGGTTTTTTCCTTCGCGTACTAAATCGCCAATCATTTCGAACTTTTCTACTGCTACCCCTGGCGGGCAACTATCGCTGTTTGCCAACAGGAATGGACGTCCGCGTTCGGAATTTAGCAAATCCTGAACATATATCTTCAAATCATCTATGTTGAGATTCAGGAAGTTAACAGGTTCAATGCCGCCAATTATTGCCAGGTCATTGCCGATTAACTGTCGTGCTTCCGCAATAGAGACATTTCCTGTAGGTTGTGGTGAGATGCTTTCGACGCCAAAATTCCCTTGTTCAACCATAATTGGCAGCAAATCTCGAATGTGACCGCAGGCATGCTGGATGTATTTTTTGTTTTTAGCCGCCAGTATTTCATTCCAGGCGGTTATTTCACTGGCGATATATTTTCTGTATCCATTTGGACTGTAATTCTGGGTGGATGAATCTTCCCAGGTCAGGAAATATTCGTAATCAGAATCTGCTGCCAGTCGTGCTGCTTTTAGATCATTTTCCACCATAGCATGCCATAACTCATCAATTAATTCAGGATAATCAGCGTGGGCGTATGCCATCTCTTCGGTGCCGATATGATGTTCAATCATTTGCTGATATGCGGTTTTTCCTCGCGGTATCAGCATGCCTACGCTCAAACCGTTGTTATCTGTATAATTAAAGTGTTTTTTTGCATCAGTATCGTCAAACCATACTTCAGCATTTTGTTCTATCCATATTTGAACTTTCATATCTTGCGGGGTTTTTATAGGATGTTCAACCAAAAAAGTTGTATTGCCATCCGGACTGTAATGCGCTTTTGTTTGAAGTTGTCCCACCGGTGTAATAGAGGTGTTGATGATAACATCACCTTCCTGCACGGAGATGGTTTCAATTCCCGGTGTGTGCATCTTCACCGGGCAGGCAGCACCGCGCCATAATGGGTCGGAACCGACAGACTGGTAAAACTTCGCTTCACCAGCATCACGAATCTCTATGGGAAAATGTTCCCATATATACGCCAGAAACGGCGACCATGGAACCCGGTCAATGGGTTCATTGTTAAGTGCCGCTATAATTCTTTCTTTACTGTTCATGTGTTTATTTTAACAAAATATCAGTAAGTATAGATAGTAAAATAGGAATTTATTTTAGAAGTTTGCAAAAGCCTATAAACATGCTATTTATTTATTTTTTGCAGTTAATAGTTATAGAATCAGGTTTTTTAAATTATCAACATCATTTAAAGATGTAGTCACCGTTTGGAACAGGGTCGCAGCCCGGCTCCTCAAAAGCTGTCATTTACCTGAATCAACGCATACATTTCTGTCTTTAATTTTCAGGCAATATCTGAAATAGATGATGAAATAATTAGTCCTATTGAAAAAAAAATAATGGGATGAAATTGTTTTGGTAGGTGTAAGTGAATAAAAAAATATAGTTTTCATGGTAATTGAAGGGAGCCGGGCTGCGACCCTGTTCCAAACGGTGACTGTAATTATATCCCAATACAATTTATTTTACTGTTAAAAGTTATCAACCAGAGGATTATATCTCAGGTTTTGCAATCGGCTCATTAATTCATAATTCAATCAGCATCTATTCTCAATCTTGAATTTTAGGTAAAATGTACCAGTATTTACTGAAAGGAAAATGAGATATGAAAATAACCATTGGGGTTATGGGTTCAGTATCAGGATTTAATAATAAAGCCGGTG
>JBIJDE010000210.1:0-7878 GCA_044344305.1 Armatimonadota bacterium | reverse complement strand
ATTCTCTGCGCATTTCTGAATTATATCTACAGCAGCATCCCGGGTAGGAAAGCGCATGCAGCCTACCGACATCGCAGCAAGTTTTTTATTATTAAAACTAAAACCAGTATAGTTCATTATCTGTCTCCACTTATTTTAAGTCCCAACCACAACACCCTCGATAACCATATCCTGACCCGCAAGGGCATTCCATATTTTCATCAAATTCAGTTAATGGCATAATATTTTCACCATCAGCCCATTTCTTTATAATTCCCATTATGCCAATTTTAGGCACGGCATCTTTTTCCTGCAGCATTTCATTTGCTGCTTCACGACTAAACCACTTGCATTGAAAATAATCATTATCATCAACACAATATGGATCATCTAATAATTTGGCAGAGAAAAGAAATCGATATATATAATGTTGCGCAAAATCTTTCTCTTCTGTAACACCAATCATTTTTAATTCAATAACATCCGTATTAAGCCTTTCCTTAACGATATTCAATACTGTATTTTCCAAACCATTTTCTAATGTATTGGAAGGTAACAGCCAATATCCGGCATATTCACCTTTTGCCAATTGGCAAAGTAAAATATAATCATTTTTCTCTACCATAACCATGACTACCGGTCGTATTTCATGCGATATCCTACCAGGTTTCCGAAAGGTCATCGTGATACCCGATGCTTATCAACTAATCGAATATATTCATCAAACATATATTCCGTATCACGCGGACCACCACTTGCTTCAGGATGAAATTGCATAGTCATAATTGGTAATTCTTCATGAACCATTCCCTCTACGGTGCCATCATTCAAATTAATATGTGACACTTTAAGTCCAGAACCATTTATACTTTCTGCATCAACTGCATATCCATGATTTTGTGCAGTAATATGAATTGCCCCATCTCTAACAAGATCTTTAACAGGGTGATTGCTTCCGCGATGACCAAACTTTAATTTAAATGTTTTTCCGCCAAAGGCCCAAGCCATCAGTTGATGTCCCAAGCAAATCCCCAAAATAGGTTTACCAGATTTAACAACGCCCTGCATACTTTCCATAGCATATCCCAGGTTCGCCGGGTCACCAGGACCTGGTGAAAAAGAAATACCATCTGGATTGCCAGCAAGTATTTCTTCAGCAGTAGCATCACAGGGAACGACACGTACATCACAACCACGGGATGCTAACAAGCGAAGAATATTTCTTTTTACCCCATAATCAACAACTGTGATTTTCAATGGCGGATTTGCGATGAATCTGTCCAGTGTATCGTATGGTTCTTGCACTTGTTCAACCCATGGGTAGACTTTGCCGGCAGAAACTTCTTTTACGTAATCTGTTAATCCATAATCAGGTGCAGAAATAAGACGATGTTTCAATTCTTCTACTGATAGGTCTTCACCACTGATAATTCCCATCATAACACCATGAGATCGAATTATTCTTGTTAACATCCGGGTATCAATTCCGGCAATTCCAGGAATATTATGTTTAGCTAAGAAACTATCTAACGCTTCATTAGAGCGCCAGTTACTATGACGGTCACATAATTGTTTTACAACTAAACCACGAACTTGCACATTATTTGACTCCCAATCATCAATATTTACTCCATAGTTGCCAATTATGGGATATGTCAAGGTTAGTATTTGACCGCGATAACTCGGATCAGTTAACATTTCCTGATAACCTGTCATTGATGTATTAAATACAACTTCACCGATATTAGTTGTAGCGGCACCAATTGATTGCCCTACAAAAACTGTACCATCGCTTAATAATAACTTTGCCTGCATATCTTTCCCCATTCTTTAATTAAAAAATTACCGCCCCGTCAGCAGTTAGTAATTTGCCATTGTTTATTGTATAAATAACTTTACCAGTCATTTGACGACCGAAAAATGGACTATTAGCAGATTTTGAATAAAACTTATCTACAGTCCATTTTTTATTCAAATCAATTAATGTTATTCCAGTGTTTATTTTTTCATTATTAAATAAAATCTTTTCAGGTCTTATAGATAGTAATTCAGCTAATGAATTAAATGGAATTACACCTTCAAGAACTAATTGATAAATTAATGAAAATGCGGTTTCTAAACCTGTAATTCCAAATGGTGCATGTTCCCAACCTGCATTCTTGTCAGTTGCAGAATGAGGAGCATGGTCAGTTGCCACAATATCTATTATTCCTTTAGCTAAAGCATCTCGCATAGCCAGCATATCTGCTTTAGCCCTTAAAGGAGGATTCATTTTCCAATTTGCATCACCATTTATTATATCTTCAATTGATAATAATAAATGGTGAGGAGTAACTTCAGCTGTAATATTTAATCCTTCACACTTAGCGGCTTCAATTAGTTCTGCCGTCTTAGCTAAGCTCACATGTTGAATATGCAATCTACCACATCCTGCTTTTCTTAACGCAGAAATATTGCATGCTACTATTTCTGGCTCACGCATCATTTCTATACCATTGCCTAATGAAATGCTTACTTTTTCTGCTGACCTTGGTGTCTCTTCGCAATGAGCGGTAATCACAGGACAATTCGGCAATGATGCTAAAACTTTGAAAGCATCAACTAAAATATTTTCATTCACTATTGGTTCACCATCATCACTGAAAGCTGGTGCTCCACAATTATACAATCCCACTAAATCAGTAAGATCAGTTCCATGTTGTCCTAATGTAACAGCGGCTTTTTGCATAATACTTACTGGCAAAGAATTCATTTTGTTCTGGATTTCATTAAAATCTACAATATTATCAATTACTGGTCTGGTATTCGGTTCTGGCGTAACAAGAGTATAACCACCTGCTGCAGCAGCGCGCGCACCAGTCAATATATCTTCTTTTTCAGTAAATCCCGGCTCGCGAAAATGAACGTGAATATCAACAAATCCTGGTAATGCCGTTAACCCATTACCATTTATCAATTCAACACTATTAGTGATTTGGCCATTAAACACGCAAAATCCTTTGCTATTTACTAATAAATTAACCTTGTCACCATAATATTCAACATCAGTAATTAAAATGTTATTCAACTCATCTCCTGATATTTTTCACAATATGAGCATCGTAACAACCCATCTGACATTTCATAGATACTATGCTTTGCAATTGGTTCGTTTCGAGATATGCAGCGAGTATTACCACATACATAACCCGTAAGTTTTCCTGTTAACTCTTTCTCCTGACAATCTTTTAATGTGGGAACATTTACTAACCCCAACATTGCAGCTATTAATGCCATCCTGACAGGTACACCATATGCAGCCTGACGGAAATACGCAGCACGCGGGTCGTCATCAATTGCATAATCTAATTCATCAACACGAGGCAATGGGTGCAAAATTATAGTATTAGACTGACAGTTTTTTAAAGTATCTTTCGAAACAACATAGGATTTCTTTACACCTTCAAATTCAAGTGGATCAGAAAATCTCTCTTTTTGAACTCTTGTTACATATAACACATCACAATCACCTAAAGGTGCAGATTGTAATGAACTATAAGATAAAAACTCAGCATTGTATTTTCTTATTAAACTATCAGATAATTCGGCAGGCATCTCTAATCCATGAGGTGCAACACATATCATTTTAGCACCAAAACGTGATAATCCCTGCGCTAATGAGTGGACTGTTCGTCCATGTTTTAAATCACCGCATAGTGCAACTTTCACACCCTCTAACGTACCTTTCTCACGGAATATGGTATATAAATCAAGCAAAGTTTGAGTTGGATGTTCTCGTGCACCGTCACCAGCGTTTATTACGGGAATAGTAGTATTTTCAGCAGATATTTTCGCAGAACCTTCTGATGGATGGCGTAACACAATAATATCTGTATAATTTTCTATAATTCTGACAGTATCAGAAAGAGTTTCACCTTTAGATGCAGATGATGCCATGGGATCAGTCATATTGATGACTTGCCCACCTAAACGTAACATTGCCGTCTCAAATGACATGCGAGTGCGGGTACTCGGTTCATAAAAAAGTGCAGCCATCAATGCGTCATTAGCCAGTTTTAATCTTTTATGCAAATCTGAATTGAATGAATTAGCTATTTCAAAAAGAGATAAAATCGCATCATTTGATAAATCGCGTATAGAGATTAAATCTTTCTTACTCATTAATCACCTCATCTTTCGCATCTCGATATACCCAGACACCATCAATATTATCTAGTTCTTTTAACCTTACCATTACACGTTCATTTTTAGAAGTTGGCAAATTTTTCCCTACGTAATCAGGACGAATTGGTAATTCACGATGACCACGATCGATTAATGTAGCCAATTGTATAGAAGCTGGTCTGCCATGTTCAACAAGAGCATCCATGGCAGCGCGAACTGTTCTTCCTGTGAAAATAACCTCGTCAGTTAAGATCACTTTTTTGTCAGTTAGTGATATCGGAATGGTTGTGATATGACCAGTGGAACGAACATAATAAACAGCGTCATCTCGATGACTTGTTATATCTAATTCTCCAACAACTATAGTGGTATTTTCAATGCGGGATATTTCTTCTGCAAGCCGATATGCCAGTGGTACGCCACGGGTGTGAATACCTACGATGACTAAATCCTGTGACCCACGATTGCGTTCAATAATTTCGTGTGCTATTCTAGTAACTGCACGGCGGATATCATTAGCATCAAGTAATGGAAGGGCATCGTTAATATTTGAAAAAAAACCTTCCCTATTAATATCAGGGGAAGGTTTTATGTAGTTGTTGTTGTGCTTCGACATATATAATACCCTTACCGGTCTCTCTGTACCGAACTTAAAAGGTTTGTAACACGAGAATATTAGCAAAAATTAGCATGAAAGTAAATAGAAATTAGCATAAAATCAAATATTAAGTTAAAATATTTTCAGACAAAAGGAAACCAATGATTATTTCAACTTTATTTATAAAATTATTAATTATTTCATCGCCAATGTTTTTATTTCAAATAAAACATGACAGAACTGATATTCCAATTCTCAATTCATTCACTGTAAGCTCAGCAGATAAAATAGAAATGGATGAAACTGAAAATTCGCTAATAATAAATATTTTCACTAAAACAGGAATTGGAAAAGCCGAAATAACAAAAGAGATTTCTAAAAAATGGCCTTCAAAATTTGTTGTTGTTTTCAATAGTATATATATGGAAGGTTTCACTATAGGTATAGATGATAAACTTTATAATATTTCCAACACCAGTGAAAATCGTATTTTAGAAGAAATTATTGTGGTGAACAATGGCAAGAGAACTGAAACTATAGTTGAAAACGATTCACTTCAATGGATAAAAGTAACACATTTAAAGGATAAATTTAAAATTGAAATTCCAGCAGTAATGTTAAAATCAGATGATAATTGTATGAAATTTTCGTGGATTGACCAGTATCGATAAAAGTTCCTTATCACATTTAATATTTTTCTTGCCAAAATATCAGAAAAAAACCTATAATAAACCAGTTCATATTAATAGTTGAGGAGTTTTCCAAACAATGCCGCTTTACGAATATGCATGCAATAAATGCGGACACCATTTTGATACTCGCCACAGTGCTGACGAAAAGCCAGTAATACCTTGTCCACAATGTGATAATGATACTCAAAAAGTATTTAACGTATCTGGAATTATTTTCAAGGGTTCCGGTTGGTATATAAAAGATTCAACAACCCAACCTCCCGCAGAATCTTCTACCAGCAGCGAATAGAAACTATTAGATAAAGGGGATTCAATACCCCTTTATCTATTTATTGATAATTTTATTATTTCACAAATCAACATTTGCATCTCTTTTTCGAGCTAAAACTATAAATATTATACTTAAAAGCAAAAATATAGGTACTAAAAACCATTGCCAAGTCCAGAAAATCAAATAATCCCCTACTCTTTTTACTGTAATAATTTCTATTACGGCTCCTACTTCAATCATGTTTTCATTTATCGCCGGCTTTGTTAATGGTAAAAATTGTCGTTCATATTTAAATTTAGAAAATAATAATCCTCCAAAATTTTCTGCTGATGGTTGATAAGGTAATTCATTAGGAATAACATTGATTATCTCAGTTTTACTAACGCGGTATTTTTCTAAGACTGAACTAATTAATGATATAGCATTCTCTGAACAGTTTTGTCCTTCTGTCATCTCATCTATAGTATCTAATTCTAATGCATCAGAAGATTGAGACATTAAATCTTTCGCTTCAATTAAATCAGGATATTTTTTAACTAATGCAGGCATTGCTCGTGATAATAAATTTTGCATGTTATAAATATCACTCCGCAATTCAAGGTCTATTTTACTATTACTTAATAAAATATCATACTTTTCTGAAATCAATTGTTGTTGATTTTTAACATTTAGCAATTTATCTATTTCTGACAAATTCCATTTTTGATTTTTACCAGAAAAAATATTATCAATTTTTCCTATGACACTAATTGCTGGTACAGGATCTTCTGGAGTTGATGCAATAACCCCTGTCGGAAGCCTATAAGCAGCTATTTGCATAAAATCATTGCGATTCCAAACTCGTACTAAAGCGATGTTCTCATTTGATTCTAAGGTCGGGGTAATAATTCTTTTTATGGTACTATCATCTATACTAACATCAGCATATAAAGTTTCTACTTCCTCAATCATTGGTGCTGATAATGATATCATCTCATTTCTAAAATCATTTTCTGATTTACTATATTCAGCATTAAAATTTACAAATAAATAAACTATAGAACCTATCAAAGAAAGTAATGAAACAAATGCCAAAATACTGAATACGATTCTATTGTCTATTTTCAAGTTGTTTCTGGATGTGCTGGACATCTTTATCTCCTCGGCCTGATAAGCAAATCACAATTATATCTTCTGCATTCATCGTTGGTGCTAATTTCATCGCGTAAGCTACTGCATGAGAACTTTCTAACGCAGGCATGACACCTTCTGTTTGTGATAGTGTCTGAAATGCGTCAAGAACTTCATCATCAGTCACTGATGTATAAATCGCCCTATCAATACTTTTTAACCAACTATGCTGAGGTCCAACACCAGGATAATCTAAACCAGCAGAAATAGAATGGGTTTCAATTATCTGACCATATTCGTCTTGCAATAAATAACTGTAGCTTCCATGCAATACCCCAGGACTTCCCGCAGAAATAGTTGCTGAATGTTTTCCGCTGTTAACACCATAACCTCCAGCCTCTACCCCATAAAGTTTAACCGATTTATCATCGATAAAATCGGTAAATGCGCCTATAGCATTACTACCACCACCGACACATGCAATTACAGCATCTGGTAACTTACCTTCCTGTTTAATTATTTGTTCGCGTATCTCTTTGCTGATAATGTGTTGAAAGTCACGAACTATTTCAGGATATGGTGCAGGACCTGCGGCAGTACCAAATACATAATATGTTTCTTGTAAGTTTGCTACCCAATCACGAAAAGCCTCATTTATAGCATCTTTTAATGTTCGGCTTCCACTTGCAACAGATATTACTTCTGTACCTAATAGTCGCATTCGAAAAACATTTAATGCTTGACGTTCAACATCTTCCGCTCCCATGTAGACAGTACACGGCATTCCAAATAGAGCTGCAATTGTAGCTGTCGCTACACCATGTTGACCAGCTCCAGTTTCTGCTATAAGCCGTTTCTTGCCCATTCTGCGCGCCAGAAGAACTTGTCCCATTACATTATTAAGCTTATGTGAACCAGTATGGCACAAGTCTTCTCTTTTTAGATAGATTTTTGCACCACCGAGTTGCTTAGTTAAATTACCTGCGAAATATAAAAGAGTCGGTCGGCCAACATACTCTCGTAAATATTTCAAATATTAATTAATAAACTCGGGATCATTTTTA
>JBIJDE010000209.1:0-7907 GCA_044344305.1 Armatimonadota bacterium | reverse complement strand
ATGATTTTTATTTACATGAAAGTTAAGACAAAAGACACTGGCAAGTGTCATTATAAATATATAAAAATGCTGGGGTGGAGTATGATTCATTTTAATATATATGTATTGGGAAATCTTTCTGCTATGAAATCGTTGTCATCTGTCAGCGGTTTTTTGTTTTGATGCAAATGTTGATTGAAATCGCTGTAATATTTTTGTATAATTAAAAAAGCTAAAACATTATTGATGAATATAGGTAAATAGTGACTGTCCCCAATACCGTTCTGATTTGGCTGTTGACCTGGGAGCGAATATCATTACTACTCACATCGGGGTAGTGCCAGAAACACCGGATAAAGTTTGGGATACATTGCAAGTGGCATTAAACCAAATTGGCAAATACGCAGAAAATATAGGCGTACGAATGGCAGTTGAAACAGGTCCCGAAAGCGGACCAGGATTACTGGCCTTGTTGAGTTCGTTGGAAAACAAAAGCATTTGCGTAAATCTTGACCCGGCAAATCTGGTGATGGCAGGTTATGATTTGGAGGAAGCGGTTATCGCGCTTATGCCATATATTATTCATACCCATGCAAAAGATGGCCTTAATGTTATTAACGCAAAAGCGAGTGGTGAATGTGAAATGGCATTGGGTAATGGTGATGTACCATGGCCTGACTATATAAAATGGCTGAAAGGTGGCGGATTCGACGGTGTCTTTACCATAGAACGCGAAATGGGTGAAGACCCACTTGCTGACATATCTGAATCGGTGAAGTTTAATAACAGCACTTTCGTTTAAGGTCACTTTAACAGTTGCTGAGACTGATGGAAGTGACCATATTTTGCGGATATCCGGCGAAATAAATGTTTAAAATAATTATTAATGCCATTGACAACTCAAATTGCGAGTGCTAAACTATTTACGTAATCGATTGCGAAGAAAGGTTTTATTTAATATCAGGACTTTCGCTTACGGTCACTGAGCCTGTTGAAGCGACCATTTTAAAGCATATTTTTTAAATGCGAAAGTCCTGTTGAAATTAGATATTGATAAAGTCATCATTGTTGTTAGCGCAATATATAAAGGGGTTTCTATGTTGCCTGTTATTGATTTGCTGTTACCCTTTGAACGTTTGACACCCGGGAATGGGCATTACTTTTTCGGATATTATGATATTCCGGCGTGGAATGCCAGCGAAACCCGCCACTTGTGTCAGCAAGTTGATTTTTGGGATCGTCTGCCAACGGCGAATGATATCGCAAAGTTGGGTTACATTCGATTATCTGACCGGGAATTTATCCCTTTTGCTGAAACAAATGCCTGGAATTTTCAGCAAGGCACTATGTTGCAATGGCATCCACAAGCACCTGACAGTGAGGTGATTTTTAACAGATTTGTTGATAATAGGTACGTTGGCATTATTCATAATATCAATACAGGAGTCGAACGTCTACTTTCACGCCCGGTTACTAATGTTAATCCGACAGGTACGTATGCTGTAAGTGTCAATTTTAGTAGAATGTTTGATTTTCGTCCCGGTTACGGTTATGTTAATATGCCGGATCCATTTGCTGATATTTCCGTGCCTGAGGATGATGGCGTCTTTCTTATAGATTTAGCGACAGGTAGTAGTAAATTGATTATATCTATTGCTGATATCGCGCGATTGTACCCCGGGGTAATGGATGGTCGTAAATTATGCATCAATCATTTAACCTTTAATACCAGTGGCGACCGCATTATCATGCTGGTACGTAATTTTCCGGATGCTACTTATGGTGGTTGGAATACGGCATTAGTCACTGCTGACATGACCGGCCAACTATATCCACTAACCGATTATCAGCATGCCTCGCATTATCACTGGCGTGATGCTGAACATTTGTTAATATATAACCACTCCAGTGGTGCCATGGAATTGAATCTGCTGACAGATAAGACACAAATTGCCACGGCTATTGATACATCATATTTTAAACTTGATGGGCATTGCAGTTATTCTCCGGATCGTCGTTGGCTACTTTATGACAGTTATCCTATCGATAATTATCGCTATCTGTATCTGTATAATTTAGAAGAACGCTATGGAATCACTCTGGGTGCATTTTGGTCATCTCCGTTAATTACGGATGATATTCGCTGTGACTTGCATCCGCGTTGGAGTCGTTCCGGAACCGCGATATCATTTGACTCTATTCACGAAGGATTTCGTGGAGTGTATTGGATGGATGTCAGTACAATTGTCGGGAAATAACACTAACCCGGATAAATGGGTTGAGTTTTCAGGCATGTCATTAGTCATTAGCGGAATTAACTTAAGTTGTGTCTAAACATTCAGGCACAACCCGGTATCTATAAAGGAGAAAAGGGTATGGTAAAAAAGATGATTGGTTTCAATTTTCTGGCAAGGTTGGCATTCACGTTAACCATTGGTATCGCATTGCTGGGATCCCCTGTAGTATTACAAGCGGCGTTACCGGTGGCGGCAGATGGTAAGGCGCAATGCGTTATTATCTCCAACGGGCACAAGAAACCTGCGGAAGAATTACAAAAATATCTTAAGAAGATAACCGGGGTTGAAATACCGATATTAAATAAAATTGAAGGCGAACAGGCCTGTATCATCCTTGAGACTACAGCAGCAGGTGATAATGATACCATTAATCAGGGTTATAGAATTAAGACTGATAAACAAATATTATCTATAACTTCCCCTTCAGAACGTGGGTTGCTTTATGGGGTATACGGTTTTTTAACCGACCATTTAGGGGTAAGATTCTACACCCCGGAATATGAAGTTGTTCCGCAAAATGCCGCGTTGACCATTGCTAATATAGATGACAGCCAAAAACCAGGTTTTCAGATACGTGGTTATGTTTATAATCCATTGGCAGATTTAAATTGGCTTTATAAAATCAGGTGTGGTGGTATACCGTTAGATAATTTGAGTAGTGACCATTCACTTTATGTATGGATTGATGCTGATAAGAACTATAAAATACATCCTGAATGGTTTGCTCTCAACAAAGAAGGTAAGCGAGAGAAGGACTGGGGGATGGGTGTTTGCGGCACCAATAAAGAACTGGCTGTAGAATTGGCTAAAAATATGGTTACCAAGTATGGTAATCCAAAAGAATGGTGTGGTAATCCCGATGATAAACCTGAAAAACGTTTCCTGAGAATCGCTCAGGGTGACGGCTTTACCCCTTGTCAGTGTCCCAACTGCCGTGCTTTGGTACAGAAAGAAGGGACAGAGGCCGCGCCTACAGTTATGTTATTGAATGCTGCCCTTGAAGAAGCAAATAAGATATATCCAAATCTTCATGTAATTACCTACTCTTATTTTAATACATTGACTGCGCCGAAAACTTTAAAGTTAAACAAAAATCTTTGGATAAATATAGTATCCAGTTCATTATCACAAAATCAGGCAGGTGACCAGCTAAATGAAATACAGGGTACACCAGCGAATAAATATTATGAAAAATCTATCACAGAATGGTGCAAGATTGCATCCGGGGTAACAATTTATCACTGGGACGGTGTTGACCAGGGAAATAGCGAATATTCAGAATGGCCTAATTTGTTTGCCCATGCCAAAGATATCAAGTTTTGGCATGCATCTGGTGTAACAGGTGCTCAAGTAGCTGGTAAGGCAAGTTGGGGTGAGTTGACGGAATATGTATGGTTCTCCCTTATGTGGAATCCTGACCAAGACGTGGAAATAGTAGTGAAGGATTTTCTCAAAGGTTATTATGGCGAAAAAGCCGCACCTATTCTGTGGGATTACCTGAAATATGTCGATGATGTTAGAAAAGAACGAAAATATGGTTGTCCTACGGTACGTTGGTCAAGTTGGGCACCAATTCTATTAGATAAGATTTTTATTCCAGAAACTCTTGATAACATGGATAAGCGGATGGATACAGCTATTAAAGCAACTTCTTTGGAAAAAGATCCTATATATCTTAAACATGTTACCAGTGCAAAAGCTGCTTGTGTTGATCAATTGTATTTATCATCTGCTTCAAGCAAACCATTTCAGGTGGTGACAGCTAAGGGAACAGGAAAAGACTGGGTGGTACATGGTAGCGATAGTAATGCACCCGCGCGAATTGAACGTTTGGCAAGCAATGTTGAACGTCCACGACTTTTTCACCCTGTGGAAATAAGAAGAACATGGCTTGTTCAAAATTATGGTGGCCCAGTTGAGCGTGTCAGCAGTAAGGATCTTATAGCTACAGTTGTTCCAAATCTAAATGGTCGGATTGTTAGCCTTATTCACAAACCAACCGGAAAAGAAATTTTCGCTATTGATGAAACCCAGGCCGGATATGCGGATAAAATACCGGGACGTACAAAGGTATGGTCGGTTGTGAAAGGATCTTCAGAAATATTGGATACAAAAACAATTATAGGTCCGGTGGAATGGCTTAGTTCTTTTGGAGAACATATCTTTTATCGAAGCCTTTCATTTACCTCGAAAGGTGGATTACTTATCGAAAGGAACTTCCGTGAGTGGCGTCCTACTGGTGCTCCTATGCCAGGAGTAAGCAAGTTTTCAGCAACATGGCCACTGGCTTTGCCAGATCCTGCACTTGGTGTGGTTGGCATTCAGGGTGGTGGAATCGACACTATTATTTCATTGGCTAATATCGACCCGTCAGGTCCCGCACCGGTAAAAAATCAACGCGCTGGTGAACGTCTTGCTGCTGATTGCCAAAATCCGTTGTTTGATGAGATGAAAGAAGTTGCCGGAACCGGTGATATGGCATTCAATATCACTAAAAAAGAAGGTGATTTAGTGATTAAGATTAGTCGTGGCGATGGCATATTGTTAGAACTGTCCTCACCGGCTAATGGTTGGGAGTCTGTTGGATTGAAGGTCAACATAGTTAAGAAGACATTGGAATTGACATTTACCGGGGTCGGTACCCGCATAAATAATGATGCAACTAATTATCCACTTCCGAATACTTGTTTGTTGGTGAAAGAAGTAAAAAAGGTTATTACTGCTGCTGTAGTTAAAGAAATATCACAAATTGTCCCGCAAAAGATTAAAGATACTGGAAATGGAACAGCTATAAATGAGGTTGATGGTGGTGAATTAGTATGGATTGCCGCCGGTAAATTCCTGCGGGGCAGCAAACCGGGTGTAGGTGCATCAGACGAATGGCCACAACGGGAAATAGAACTTGATGGTTACTGGATATATAAATACCCGGTTACCCTGGGGCAGTTTAAACAATATATTGCGGCTACCGGTAAAAAAATGCCGGAAATGCCATGGGGACAGGGGATGATGCTGAACAAGACGGTTACTGAAGATAAATATCCGGTATTACTGTCATGGTATGAAGCAGAGGAATATTCAAAATGGGCTGCCGCCATGTTGCCTACGGAAGCACAGTGGGAAAAAGCCGCCCGCGGAACTGATGGTCGTGAATATCCATGGGGTAACCAGTGGGATCCTACAAAAGCAGTCGGTATGGAACGCACCATGGAAAGTTTCATGCAAGGGATGTTCTCAGTAGGTTCTTCACCAACAGGTGTCAGTCCGTTTGGTGTTAATGATATGGCAGGCAATACCTGGGAATGGGTGCGGGATTGGTACAGTCATGAATATTACAAAACATCTCCGGATAAAAACCCAACAGGTCCTGAAAAAGGTGTCAACAAGGTACTGCGCGGTGGTGATAGCGAGTGGAGTGAAGACTGGGCGCGTTCATCCGCACGCTTCCTGTGCCCGCCACAAGTTCGTGATTATGTAAAAACAGGATTTCGTTGCGTTGTCGTCCCATTAAAATAACGTCTGTAGTGTCTGGTTACGGAATGCTGAATGTCGTGCAAAAGTGGAAGAGGTATACCTGATGTTGAATAAAGGTTTGAAATGGACTGTTTTGCTGGCCGTTGGCGGGTGATTGGAAGGTTCAATACGTGCAGGAACCCGGTGTAGCACCGGGTGAAAAATGGGAAGCCAAGCCGGTGGTGATGCCGAAAATTATCCGGATGCCCGGTCAACTCAACGCTAATAATCCGGGTCTTTACAAGTATGGCACCTGGTTGGAACGCACCGTTGATGTCCCCGCCAATTGGCAGGGTCGTCGCATTGTGCTGAAAGTAGGACGTTGTCTGTATGGTGTGGGGGTTTATGTTGCCGGTCGCAAGGCGGGTGATTCCCGGTTACGGCGGTGATTTTGATGTGACCGCACTGGTAACGCCGGATAATTACCGGAATCACCTTGAATCATGTCTCAATAACATAAGGAAAATCAGGGTTTTCCTTGAGACCGACAATGAAATGTATTCTGGAAAAGGGTTAAAGCTAGATAAGATAGTCCTGGATAAGATATACCGTGGTAATTTTTTAAAATCAATTACCCGTTGATTAAACTGAAAGGAAGCAGAATATGAATGCAAGTTCAATAAAACGTCAGCAATCGACTTTCGAAGCGACTATAAGTGAAGGCAATAGCATAATAAGCTTACGTGTTTCCTAATCATTCACGTTGACGTCTGTTTGATTAACGGGTAAAATCTTATTGTATAAAAATATTTTAATTAGAGATTGTTGGGGAAACATACTCGCATGACACCATCACAAACTTCAAAACCGCGTCACAATGTGACATTGCAGGATATTGCTGACCGTTGCCAGGTCAGTCGCGCCACTGTGTCCCGGGCATTACGTAATGATTTACGCAATATTAGTCAGGCTGTTATCGACCAGATAACTGCCGTTGCCAATGAAATGGGATATGACCCTTCTTTGCACCATTCGGCGCGCAGGTTGGCACTCAGTTGGCGTGGTCGTCCCGTGCTTAACCGGATTGTTGCGCTTTTTATCCCGCCGGTATTTATTGATGACCTGTATTATTCCCAACAATTTAAAGGTGTATTGGATGTTTTAAGCGCAGAGGGATTCGGCATGCTTACCATGTATGAGCATCCGTCGACACTTGACACCCTGCTACCGATATTCAGTCGTGGTGATGTTGATGGCGTTATATCTATCTCGATATACGGACGTTTTACTGATCTTCAACAACAGTTGCGTAATGATATTAATTTTGGTCAGCGTCCAATGATAATATTAATGTTACCACCAGATGACAGTTTTTCGGTTATGCCGGATGATTTTTTAGGTGGACAAATTGCTGCCGGTCACATGTTGGATTTGGGACATCAGCATATCCTGTATTTTAATTTTACAGGCTATGCCTACGCGCATCATCAACGAAAAGAAGGTTTTAAAGCAGCATGCCGCGACCGTAATGTTGATTTTGACAATGTTTTCTCATCAATATTATGGGATTTTGATAAAATTGAATGGTCAACCGATAATTTAACCAGAACATTATCTGCAAATAAAAATCTGACGGCAATCATTGCACCGAATGATAACTCAGCAAATTATATTTATAATGCATTGAAAAGCGCGAATATAAGTGTGCCGGAGGATGTCAGTCTTATTGGTTATGATGATGTAGTTGCAGTTAAAACACTGACAAACGATAATATACTTACCACCATACATGTCCCATTAATTGATATTGGTCGTGCGGCAGCGAAATTAATGATAAAACAACTCACAAATCAGGAAAAAGAAGATTCAGATACTATTGTTTTACCCGTCGAATTAATTATTCGCTCTTCAACCGCACCACCTTCAACCCGCTAAGTTATTCCCTGGTGGCTGTCCGGTAGTTGCTGAATAAGAAAAAAGTAACGGTTTGTAATTTACTACTTGACGCATTTATAATGAGATGGTAACATATTCACGTAATCGGTTGCGGATAGTAAAATACAAGATAATGCAGTCCGATATTGAAGGGGATTTTTATGCATATAGCAGTATTGGGAACTGGTGGAATGGGTCGCGGTGAGATTTCCAATCTTTTGAAATGTGATGAGGTTGATGCGG
>JBIJDE010000208.1:0-7934 GCA_044344305.1 Armatimonadota bacterium | reverse complement strand
TGGTCTATTGAAACTGGAATTATTGAAAATATTTACAATATAGACCGTGGTACAACAGAATTACTAATTGATAAAGGCTTGGAAGCAAGTTTAATGGCTCACGGAACAACTAACAAACAACCGGAATTAATATCTGCAATACTGAATGACCACAGGACTGTACTTGATAGTTTATTTGACTTTGTTGCCAATCGCCGTACTTTATCAACATCATATATCAAAGAACTTCATTCTGGCTTAACCCGTCATCAAACTTCTGTTATCGGTATGAATCAGTTTAATCAGGAATACGAAATTCCATTATTGCGTGGTGAATATAAATTGCACCCCAACAATCCTACAAGATTAGAAGATGATCTAATACATGAATATTGCCCACCAATTCATGTTAGTTCTGAAATGGATCGACTGGTTCAAATGCATCTTGCACATGACGAGATACAAGTTCCACCCGAAGTTGAAGCCGCCTGGATACATCATCGTTTCACACAAATCCACCCGTTTCAAGATGGTAATGGACGAATGGCACGTATATTAGCAACACTGGTATTATTACGCGGTTACTGTTTTCCATTGATAATCCATCGAGATATAAGAAACCGATATCTTGACTCCTGTGAAAAGGCTGATTTTGGCGATTTATCCTCTATGATAAAGTTATTTGTTGAAATACAGCGAAAAGCATTTATCAAGGTGTTAAGCATTTCCGAAGATGTATTAGCTGATAAAGAATCTTTGCAACAGATGCTGGATGCAGTTGGTGAACGATTAAAATCACGACAAATAACCGGACACCCAGCTAAACTCGCCATATTCGATACGTCAAAAAAACTCGAACAAATGACACAACAGCAATTTAATGATATTGCTGGCCAATTAACTGTGACATTAAAAAGAATCAATACTGATTATTGTTCCGAATCAGATGTAAATAATGGCGAAAATGATTTTGTATTTAAGACACAAATTACCGCGATTACAAAACTACAGGAATATTATGCTGATACCGGAACATATTGCTCATGGGTGCGTTTGAAGATGAGAGAAACACGCCAAGCAGATTTAGTTATTGCTTTCCATTCACTGGGACATAAATTCTCGGGGGTCATAGCCGCATCTTCATTTATTTTATATCGCCAAAAAAATGAAGAAGGCAATACTATTGAAGAAGGACCCTACCCATTAACAAATGAACCCTTTCAATTCACCTATATTGAAACCGAAAACAACGTAATAGAACGATATAAAGCATGGCTGGATAATGTAGTTTTATCAGGATTAGACCAATGGCGACAAACGCTTTGAATAAATAATTATCCCAAATAAAAATTGTTCTACACTTATTAAGTTTAATCAGTCGGATCGGCCTGATTCGACTGATTTTTTAACTGATAGCAGCTAATTAGCACAACATCCCCCACCCCAATCTCCTAAAAAAAATATGCAAACATTTTTTCTAAAATAGCAAACAAATGTTTGACAAACAGCCAATTTATCATTAAAATAACTTTGCTGAAGTTATTCGAAGGGGGTGCGTTATGGTTACTGGTTTTCGGTCTTCGCTGGCGGTTTCTTTGCAGGCGCAGGCGCGGGTTGCTTTTGCCCCCGAGGAATGCGAGGATAAGCGGACTATTTTTTTGCTGGACTATGATTCTTTTTTTGCACGATGCATGCAACAAGCTTACCCGCCACTGCGTGGCAAACCGATGGCGGTGCGCGGGCCAGCCAGCGGTGCAATAATTATCGCGGCATCAACAGAGGCGAAAGCGCGAGGAATTAAAACCGGCACGCCGCTGAGCGAGGCAAAAGCTTTATGTCCCAATATATTATTCGTGCCGCCGGATATGGATATGTACGTTGATATCTGCACCAAGTCGCTGCGGGTACTGACCAGTTATACCAACCTGGTGGAACCTTTTTCCATTGACGAGGCATTTATGGACGTGACCGACCTGGTCGAGGTGTACGGCGACCCGCATATACTGGCGCAGAATATTAAACGCGACCTGCGCGCGGAACTGGGTGATGGCGTCACCTGTTCCATCGGAATAGGGCCGAACAAAATGCTGGCAAAACTGGTGTCACATTTTCACAAACCGGACGGTATAACCCACGTGATGCCGTCAGATATACCGGAACTGGTGAAACGCATATCACTGATAGATATCTGTGGCATCGGCCCGAGGGTGCTGAAGCGACTGAACCGACTGGGGGTCTACACCGTGGAACAGTTGGGACGTTTCCCACGGGAACTGTTGGTACGCGAGTTTGGCGTGCTGGGAAATTTATACTGGCTGTGGGGACGCGGGATGGATTTGTCGCCGGTCACCCCGTACCACCAACAACAAGACGAAAAATCCATCGGTCATACCCAGACGATGGAGAAACCAGTGTATGACCGCGGCGAAGTTGACGGGGTGCTGATGCGCCTATGTGAACGAGTGGGACGACGATTGCGGTCAAAGGGATTCATGGCGCGGACATTTCACATGTGGATAAGTTTTCAGGACGACCCCGGCGGCATCGGTGGACGCCACACCCTGCCCCACGCGGTGGACAGTACGATGGAGATTTACGCGGAGGCGCAGCGATTTATGCCAACTTACGGCTTGCCACGCCCAATACGGCGCATAAGCGTATGTGTCAGCGGTCTCTGCCGAGGCGAAATGCAACTATCACTGGTAGAGGACAGGGTGAAGAAACAAAAATTACAGCAGATGATGGATAAAGTTAATGACAAGTACGGCGAATTAACGGTGGCGCCGGCAGCACATTTCAAATGCAATGACGACATTCCGCGCGGAGGACCGGTGAACGCCCTGCGCAAAAGATATGCAGTGGATGATAAAGATGCTCTGCATCCGTAAAGGGGGATAAATATACCATGAGTCAATCAAGGGTGCACGAGTCAGTGGACGTATACGCAGTATTTATGCACGGCCAGGTGGTGCCGCGGGCATTCCGCTGGGCGGGACGCACATACCAGGTAGATGTGGTAAACCAAAAATGGGCAGGCCGCAACGGCAGCGTAAGACTGTACTACTTTGCCGTAACCGCGGCGGGAAACGCTTATAAACTATGTTTCAACGCCCAGGAACTGGATTGGATGCTGGAAGAAGTGTATATGTGATTAAGAAATAGAGAAATGCAGTGAATATTGTTATTAATGCTTTAGAACTCCAATTTATTCAAAAATACCATAATCTCTACTAAAATAAATAAAAAATACGAATTTTTCTTATATGCAATCATTGCAAAGTCGTGTATTTTATAACAAATGAATCTCTAATAGGCTGTTTCGGGAATGAGGATTAATCATCTTTTAAAAGATAATGATTATTATTCCCGTACAAATATAGTTATTCATTAATTGTACCGTAGAGGTGGTAGACATGATGTTTGAAAAACGTTGGAGTGAACAGTCGGTAGTTCGCGAAATATTAGCGGAGTACCATGCTGGGAATGACTTGAGTTATTCCGGGTCTTTACGTCGTATTCCGGCTTTGTTAAAAGCTGGGGAGCGCATGTTCGGTAATTGGAAGACGGCGATTATGGAATCAGGGTTAAATTATGATGATATCCGTAAAAAACGCCGTTGGAGCAAACAGCAGGTTATTGACCGCATCATAGAGTTATATGATGCAGGGGAAGACTTATCATGGAGAAATATCTCGCAGAAAGTGGATCCTGCGTTAGCTGCTGCGGTTCTGCATGCCGGCAGATTCCCTTGCTGGGAAGACGCTTTGCGGGCTGCCGGGTTAAAACCGCACAAAATTAGCAAATATCAACATTGGAATGACAAGCGAATTGAAACAGAGTTGCAGAAGATAATTAAAAAAGGTCAGGCATTATCTCTACCAGTACTGTCCAAGGTAAATCCGCCTTTATTGGCAGCCATTTACCGGCGCGGCATGACGATATCTGATATAAAAGAAAAAGAAGGCTTCTTAATTGACAAGCTAATCGCAAAACTGCAAAAAGAACAAGACTGCATGAAATTCTCAGATATGATGGAAGATATGATGACCGAAATTTCTGCAGAAGAAATGATAAATGAATCGTCTCGTGAATTAGTAGCGAAATGATAATCTGGTATATGCCACGATAGAGCTTAGGCTATCGAGGTATTAGGATTTACCGGAAATAAAATATGGTATCTTTTAAGTTATTTTATCGACATGCATAATTGTGCTTTTCGCGTTTATATATTGATAAAGTGTGAGAACCACACTGTGACTGACTATAAAATTGCTTCAAAAAGAGAAGCCTATTTATTCCCGGTAAATCCTATTAAAAAAGGCAGGTGTGCAAATAGCCCACCTGCCTTTTAATTTTTCCAGATGGGACTGACACCGAGTGGCGAAGCCATGATGGTGTCTGTCCCACCGAGTAATTTTTAATTTCTAAAGGGTTGCTAATTCCGGGAAGTATTCTGGTTTTCCGGATTCGTTTGATTTATAGATTTTTTCTAAAATCAATGAAACGACATACGCTTCTTTTGCCTTTACGAATGGTTCTTTATCTTTAACGATAGCCTGAATCCATGCGTGTTGCTCACGTTCTGCCGGATCGCTACCTACGCCTTCGTAAAATGCTACGCCGCCAGCACCTAATTTGATTGTTTCGTCATACATGCGACCATATTTATCGCCAACGATGTTCAGGCCATCCCACATATCTAAACCGGCTTTTGTACCGCACAGGGTGCAGATACCTTCACCAGCTTGGCGCATGTTAATTGCCCATGCTGATTCCAGAAATACTGTAGCACCATTTTTGAACTTGATAAAACCGAATGCGGAATCTTCAACTGTGAAATCTTTCGGATTCCATGAACCCCAAGGATTTGCCTGCCCTTTCAGTTTACCAATTTTCTTGTAAGCAGTACCGACTACATATTCCGGTTCATAATTCTGGATGATCCATAAAGTCAGGTCAAGAGCATGAGTTCCGATATCAATTAACGGACCGCCACCTTGTTCGAATTCATTTAAAAATACACCCCAGGTTGGTACTGCGCGTCGACGAATAGCATGTGCTTTAGCAAAATAGATATCGCCTAAATCACCAGCTTCAACAACACTCTTTGCATAGAGTGAATCATCACGTTGACGGTTCTGATAGCCAATAGTCAACTTTTTGCCGGTCTTGATGCTTGCTTCCAACATTTTACGAGCACCTTCAGCGGTCTTGTTCATCGGCTTTTCACTCATTACATGGGCGCCGGCCTCTAATGCTGCAATAGTGCATTCTGCGTGGGTGCGGTTAGGTGTGCAAACATGTACAACATCTAACTTTTCTTTAGCTAACATTTGTTGATAATCTGTGTAAACAGCAGCACCTTTAACACCGAACTGTCCAGCAGCTTTCTCAGCTCTGCCATCTTCAACGATGTCGCAAAATGCTACCATATCAACTTCAGGCTGTTTAGCCAGGTTCGGCATATGTTTACCGTTTGCTATACCGCCGGTACCAATGATACCGACTCTTAATTTACTCTTTGCCATCTGGGCCTCCGAATGTTTTCGTTAAAATGCGGAATATCCGCCTTAATCTTTTCTATATTTCTACAATTCATTATCTCTTCCTACTGAAAGTTAATATTTTTTTGAAAATTATCTGATTTTTTCTATTTAACAACATTTAACCCCGCAAAATAAAAAATAAATTAATAAATTACGGAGTTAAATACATATGTGTTAAAAAATGATATGTTTAATTATATTGTCAAATAACTTCTTTCAGTATTAATTCATCTACTGTTGTAATTCCTTCAACAGCCTTGCGGATACCATCTGCTGCCATGGTATGCATTCCTTCACTGATGGCAATTTCCTGTATTGTTTCATTCGGCATGCCTGCGCTGAATGCTTCACGTATTTTACGGGTAAATTCCAGTAGAGCATAAACCCCGGTACGACCACGATAACCGCTCCCATGACATTCACCACATCCTTCACCGCGCCAGAATTCAACTTTTTCAGGCATTTTATATCCGCCTTCATCAGCCAACTTTCGCATTTCATCTATTTTATCATGACTTACCGCAATTTTCACCCGACAATTACCGCAAATACGCCTGACCAGCCGTTGATTTATTATGCCGGTCATAGATTCACTAATCAGGTGTCTTTCCATCCCAAAGTCATTAAGCATTTTTATTCCCTGCAAACAACTTCCGACCCCCAATACAGATATCATCAAATGCCCACTTAATGCACATTGAGCTGTTAATAATGCGGTATCACGATCGCGTATTTCTGATACTACAATCACATCTGGATCATGACGCATAATAGCCCGCAATGCAACCGGAATAGTGAATCCCACACGCGTATTAACAGATATATGGGTGACATTTTCCAATTCATACATTACAGGATCCTCTATCGCAATCGTATTAATGGCTGGACTGGTAATTTCACGTAAAGCAGCATATAAGACGGTCACTTTTCCGGAACCGGTTGGACCAGTAAAAAGCACCGTACCATAAGGAGATTTCATCCATCTTCTCAATCGCTGCATATCATCATCCTGAATATGAACATCTTCCAGTTTCATTAATGGCAATCCCTGCAATGTTCTGCGCGCAGTCATGCTCTCACCATTAATAGTCGGAATAAAACTGGTTGAAAAATCAAAAGTGTTATCATTATGCTTAACAGTAAATCTTCCATCCTGTGGTAGTTGCTTCTCTTCAACACTGCAGTCAACCATTGCTTTAAATCGGCTGATTACAGCTACTGCAGTTGCAGCGGGAATGGTACAGATTTCCTTTAAAACGCCATCAACTCTTTCCTTTATCGACATCACCTTTTTACCAGGCATTAAATGTATATCACTGGAATTCATCTGAATTGAAATTAGTATCAAGTTGCTTATGAAGTAACTGACTTTCTCCTGCGCGTTTGCATTTACATCTATAGGCTCAATTACTATTTGCAGTTTTGCCGCCGCCTCATTTATTGCAGTTGTTAAAGTATCAACATCTTCAATATTTACAGATTCTATGGCAATCTGTTCGCTGTCGCGGTGCAAATATTGTCGCAAGTCGTTTTGCAGAAAACGCCATTGCCGTCCAACTTTACGTCCGTGAATGACGTTATTTTCAAGCATTCTATAAAGTGTCGATTTGCTCACGCACAAGTAATCAGCAGCTTCCTCTAAAGTCAGTAAATCTGCTTCTTGTACAACATCGCTCACATTATTTCTGTTATCTGTTTTCATCGTCATTACCCCCATTTCATTAATCTATATCTATCTTATACCATAAAATTCAGATTGTAAACAGTTGTCACGAGTATTATTGAAAGTTAATGACTACTGAGATGTTATGGTAATATGATGAGAAGTAATGACTAAACAACTTTTTACAGAAAATTCATCATATCTAATCTGCATTTTCACAAAAATAATGGTATACTATGCAATATATTTTTGTGGGATGGTGACAATGGAGAAAAAAGAACTAATAAGACGACTGCTTCTTTCAATATTATTTGGATTAGCAGGATTTTTTATTACAATTAACCTTTCAATATCTTTTAAAACACATGGCGTAATAATTTCTTTAGATTGGGGTGCTATTTTCCCTTTAATTATTGCACTTGCTTATGGCCCTGCTTTTGCTTTAGTTACAGGTGTAATTGGCTTATCTTCTCTCTATCCTTTTGTTATCTGGCCCAATAATGGATATGGTTGCTGCCTTGCATCATTCAATAATTTATTATACTTTATTTGGCACGGATATGTTTCCAGGTTAAGAAAGAAGCTTCCTACTATTTACAATCAACCGATTATAGCTCAAATACCTTATGCTTTTTACTATGGTATTTCATTGTATTTTTTATATCCAATACTATTTAGCTTTAACCCTCCTCCCTGGAATACTGAAACTATAAAAAGTATAAATAACGGCGTTTTATTGAGCATCA
>JBIJDE010000520.1:0-3642 GCA_044344305.1 Armatimonadota bacterium | reverse complement strand
TGTTGCTTATATTATATTTTACCGCAGTTTTTTAAGTGTTAAGCGGTTTTTTAAAACTTTTTTTATTTTTTTTGACACAGAGATGCACGAAGGAGGGAATGAAAAATCTATCATTTTTCATGTTTATATCGTTCATAAACTATTTTGACAGGCTCATAACAACCGATGATAATGAATACCAGCATCAATACCCAACCTTTCGGATGATTATTACCTGATAAGATTAACAATATCACACATCCAGTGACTGCCAGGTACCATCTGGCAGCAAATAACGGTCCTTCATCGCAAAACTTTTTCCATAATGGATGGTTAGACATTTCACGGTCAACAGCCACAACAAATATCGTAATTGGTACAAGAACTATCAGAAATGCCAAAATCATCGGGAAGATATCTTTAAGTTCAGCAAGCAATCCCACCATCCCAAAACATCCCGCAATATCGCATAATTTTGGAAACTTGATAAAATTTGTTAATTGTTTCGGCTCATTCAATGATTCAATCGTCTGATTTAATTCCTGAACGCTTACTGTCGGTTCATTTGATGGAATGAAGCAATTGTGGGGATTTAATGGTTCATTGCTTATCCAGAATCTATTCAGGAAATTCCCTTCTTCATCAATTTCACACATGGCTTTTAATTCACCCACATCCGTTGGTACTCTTTTAAAGCCATATCGAATTGTTTCCCAATATTCATGAAGTTCTTCATTTACTCTTGTGGTCTCATTTTCAGTAAAGACTTCATTATTTTCAGTATCTATTTCATCAACACTATCTTCATCATTCGCATCATCAAAATAATTTTCACTGATAATTTTACATTGAATGGTATAATCAGCGACTTCTCTCCAGATAAATGTTATTTCACCTCTCATACTATTAAATGGGCCACCGGTGTGAGTTGTGATTTTGCCGGTGTGGTCTGCGTTGAACTCCCATTGTTCATCCATTACCATGCTAAACGAACCGACAGCATGACTCCAACTGCCTATTGGCGCAGTACGAAATTTTTCATAGCAATATTCAATATCCGGATCTTTTTTCCATTTAAACATAAATCTCTACCACCGAGAAATCCTCAATTCTTTCCAAAAACTCTATTTTCTTCGCGTTCGAGAGGTGATCAGAGCGTTCCCCTCGGAAAAAGAAAGAGCCGGAAATAAATTTGAGCGTTTTGCACCTTCTTACGCAGTTAACGTCACCGGGACGGTGACGCCACGTTTGGTGCTAAATTCTCAATAGTCTAATCATCGCCTTTAATTGTCAGCCACAACTCGTCCATTTCGGCGAGGGTCATGGTGTGAAAATTTTTTTTGGCTTTTTTGGCGGCGGTTTCCAGCCGTTTGAAACGGCGGACGAAGCGGTCATTCGCCTCGCGCATTACTTCCTCAGCGTCTACATGGACGAATCTTGCCAGGTTTACGGCGGCGAAAAGGATGTCGCCGAGTTCGTGGACTATCCGTGATTTTGGGGCGGCGTCGGCTATCTCCTGCGCCTTTTCATTTTTCGTCATCACATCGTCAAGAATTGCTGGTTTTTCCCAATTTTCATGTATGCCCAATTCTTCCGATAACTCCTGCAGTTCCTCGTGTAGTTTTGACAGCGGCCCGCGAAAATCTGCCCAGTCGAATCCTACCCTTGCCGCTCGTTTTTGCAATTTTTGCGACCTTGCCAGCGCGGGCAGTGCCATTGGAACATCATCAAAAATCCCCGGAGTACCTTTATCTTTCCGTTCACCGGTCTTGATATTCTCCCATGAATTAAGTGCGGCAGTTGCATTGTTAGCTTCGATATCACCAAATACGTGGGCGTGACGGCGGATTAGCTTGTCACCCAGTGCCTGCATGACATCATCAAAATTAAACAGACCTTCTTCGTCACCTAACTGCGCTACAAAGATAATATTCAGCAATACATCACCCAACTCATCGGCAATCGCGTCCGGGTCGTCGCGGTCAATCGCTTCGGTTACCTCGTATGCTTCTTCGATAATGGTGCGTTTCATCGATTGCATCGTCTGCTCGCGATCCCATGGGCAGCCGCCTTCGCCGCGCAACATCGCCATTATTTTGCGCAGGTCGGTAATACTATGGTGTCTTTTTTCCCAATGTAATGCCGGCACAAACAACGAAGTAAGGTGATTTATTGCCACACCGCGATCGAGATCTTCCAGTGGTAGCGTGGTAACCTGTTCCTCGTCCTGCATTCCCAGCGCGGTAAGTACCGTTACCGGGTGGTCAGGTGGGTAAAAATCCAGCAGCAGCAGCTTTAAATCGCTGGCGACGTGTGGGGTATCAACCTGTAGCCAGGTGGTAGGGACGGCAGAGTTTACCGGTTGCTGGGCGCCATGAAAAGCATCGTGGTCATCGGGCAATGGAGTGTCATAATGAAATTTCAGTTCCGGCGCGCGGGCATCACTGATAATCATCCCGTCGCCAGGGTCTATCCCGATACGGTCAAACAGCAGGTTTAGCACACCCAGAGCCGGTTGAATTATTATCTCGCGTCCGACCTTTTCACAGGCTTCCCGCAATAAGACAACGGTTCTTTCCGCCACAGCAGGATCGCCGGGGACAGCATATACCGTGTCATCATCCGATGATAATACCCGTTTCACCACCGCACCATACACTTCATCAAATGACGTGTGTTTCTCGTAAAAATCATCGCAACAGGAAAACTTTATGTTGTAATCGACCAGTTTATCCGCTGCCGGGTGTACGCGCGTGCGCAAAATCACCCGTCCGCAGTTCTGCATCGCCTGCAATGCCTGCAGCGATATCAGATCAATATCAGCCGGTCCCAACCCTACAACGGTAATTTTACCCATTACTTGCCCGGTGCCGCAGGTGCTGGTTGTCCGGTGGTATCTTCTTCATCAGTCATGCCGGGTATCTGCGGGTTGCGCACCTTTACATCTTCAAAATGTTTCTGTGCCAATGGGAACTCTGGACTTTTAAATTGCCAATCGATATCGTTAACCGCCTGCGCCTCTAACGAGTCAATTCGTGCCTGGTATTTCTTATCGGACTGTACCAATATTTTCGCGGTGACCAGGTTGCGGTTTTCAAACGTAGGGATAATCGGTGGAATAATTTTTTCCACCATGAATAGTATATAAATTACCGGTGAATCTTTTTTTGAACTGGCTTTCATTGGCAATATACTGGTGGTTCCGCCGGCTTTGGCGTTTACCAGCGCACCATCAATCAACTTGTTTGCCGGGGTAATCGGAGGACAATATGTGAAGGTGCGCTTAACATCATTAGGTGACAATGACATATTGCCGACGGTGGACAGACTATTCGCCTCACCCTCATCCAATATCTTTTTAGCATTTTCAGCTTCCTTCGCGGTTGAAAACATCAATTGACGAAGTGTGTAACCCTGTGGCTGAAAAATTGGCGGCATCATCTTAGTCGAAGCAACAGCAATAGCCTTGCGGATATCCTCTTCGCTCACCACTAATTTCAGTTTTAGTGCCATCTGGGTAATCTGACGATTTACTTCATCCTTCGACATACCAGCTTTTTCCACAGACTCATCAAAGTTTTCACCGCGCATATCCGCCCAAAATCGTTCATCATTCAACAATTGATTCACTTCATCAGGAGAAACGCGGATATTTTTCTTATA
>JBIJDE010000454.1:0-4286 GCA_044344305.1 Armatimonadota bacterium | reverse complement strand
CCTCAAAAATAGTGTAATCGTCAATACGAACGACCGGCTGATCCGGTGAAATTCCCTTGGAAAAATTGCCGGTAGGACGAAATGCCATGATAAGAATAACGCCCACAGCAATAATAATCGTAATATCTTTCCAGCCCAGGTTAATCTGCTTCATATTTTTCTCCGTATTCATTAGTATGCCTAATTTTACCCATGCCGGGGAGAGTTGTCCAATTTTTCAAATACAGCATTACCAAAATCAAAAATTCACATAAACATTATCCCCAAAAAACAAAAATTCCACCCACCACAATCATATTTATCTATTAATTGCCATAACCTCTTGACCAGTTAATTACACAAATGCTAATATTACCCCGGTGCCTCCTTAGCTCAGTTGGCCAGAGCAGCTGACTTGTAATCAGCAGGTCATCAGTTCGAATCTGATAGGAGGCTCCATTTTTTTGCTGTTTCTTCTTAATATTATGTCAAAATTAACTGATCTTTATCTTTAATCTTACTCATTTCAACTTCTTTTATCATTTCATATCCAATGTCTCGGTAACCTGCCAGTCTTTTGGAAACCATTCTTGATAGCATGGGCACTTACAATACATTTAATCTGATATTAAATCAGGCTTTTGCAAAACCTATTTTTTCTATAATACAAATTATTATTCAACGTTTTTTGAGAGTAAATTAGGGACTGACACCGAGTGAAGAAGCCATGATGGTGTCTGTCCCATCGAGTTTTGCAAGAACCTCTCAAAATAAAAATATTATTAAGTAACTCAACTGAAAACTGAAAACTAATGACCCTAATACCTAACCCAAATAAATTGGACAAGGTAACCGGTGTCGCTGCGCTGCAGCTTAGTATTTTTTCTTGTGATCATTACTATTAATATTTCGCCGCGCTGCGGCTGGAAATAATGTCATATAATAATGTCGTTCTATCAAATAAACCAGCCGTAGCGCGGCGACATATTAATAGTATTGCATTGTAAATAATAAATTAAAGCTGCAGAGCAGCGACACATAAAAGTTATCACTACTTAAAATCCTGACTTTTTTTGTTTGAATTTGATTGCTAACTGACTAAGAACCCAATACCTTTTATTCGACTTACGAGTATTAATGTCATCTATATTTATCATCAAAATATTACTTCTTAATCTCGATTTTCCGGCATTCTACCCGTTCAGCGGCTACAGATTTACCGGTTGCGGTTTCCAGTAATCGTGCGTTAATAACTATGAATTGTCCGCGGTCGGATACACTGCCGACGATGATGTAATTGCAGCCGGTTATCTCCCCTAATTTTAATGCGGTCGTCTGATCAATTAATGCGGAATCCTGAATTTTCAATTCTTTCAGCGCCTTGTCTAACTGTCCACGTTCTACCAGATTAAAATCATTGTTAATGAGTGAGGTTGATAGATCTTCCACAACATTTTTTCCAATAGACGGCGCATTAATTTCTATCAAGTCAAACGACATCACCGCTACAAATCCTTTAACCAGTTTCTCCTGCACTTCCTGCTTGGCATCCACACGTTTGCGAAGATTAACTGCCATTTTCTCCAGGTCATTAGGATCAACAATGAAGGTGGGGGGAGGCGGAATATTTCCATGGACGGCAGTAATATGGTCACCCAATAATTTAGGAGTTGTAAATAATTGCCCACAGTTCTGGCATGGATATTGATCTTTTTTAACATGAGCATCATTAATATGGTCACTTAACATTTTTTGTGCAGTAAATTGCTGCCCACACTGCTGGCAGGCAAAAAGGGGAGTCGGATCCCCCTTGATAAGTTTTGCTTCAGCAAAACACGGATATCCTTTCCAGCGGAAAGTTAAAACACTGCAACCTTTAAGTGGAATTTCTACTGGGATAGCTTTATCACCATGTCTAACATCTTTTTTCATAATGGTATTCCCATCTATTTCAACAGTTAATGATGCACTATGGCCAGCATAATCATCCATTATTCCCAACTGGGTGACAAAACGATCCCAACCTCGGATATCAAAAGATGCCCATAAATCTTCTCCATCATTTATACTACCTATTTGGCTATTAAATAAACGACCAGCAATAGTAAATATTTTCGTGTTATACATTTCATAATCTTTATTTATTCCATTTCCTCCAATTCTCTTAGCAACTTCTTGTGAAAACGGTCGTTCTCCATTCTTAAGTCCAACTTCACCCTGACTAAAAGCCAGTGACATACAACAGATGCTCCATAGTACAATGATGAGCGATTTTAATTTGTTTAACATTTTTTCTTCCTTTTATTATTTGCGAATACGTTTACCTGTTTTACGATATCTGGGTCAATACACCGTCCAAAAACTTATACACTTTCACCAGTTGCCTGCCATCATCGGCGGCGACGGTGAGCATGAAGAAGTATGTTATTCCCGGCGTTAATGCTGAGCCTGACCACCCCCACGGCCAATCGTAGCTGGCCATCACGAAATTGCCTCTGCCATGCATGGTATCTGTTCCATGCAATACATCATCTGTAAACCGAATATTTCTTCGACTTACACTGTCGCCAGGCAATATAAACCATCCTTCCACTTTAACATCAGCGGTATATGGTTCAAAATCAACCGTCACCAGACTTGCTTCCAGATTAACATTAATTGCCTTAATCTTTGGCGGATAGTTATTCCACACATTTGCCAATGTGACTGGCCCATTATCACTGCTGCAACCACTTATTAAAATGGTTAAAATAATGAGTAATAACATCAAAAATATATTTCTCATATTTCTACCTCCACCGTATGCAAGCCCTTACCAGTCATACCTTAAATGCTCATTCATCCATTACTTGCACACTGTTATCTATAAGTGGTAATAAACATCAAATAAGTTCCCGATTTGGAAAACTATTTTAGAAATATTTTATTTTTTTCACAATTCCCATAAATATGGGAACTTTTTTGTTGTTTTTACCTACTAATATGTAATTATCAGTTATTACATGCAGAATTTGTAAAAATGATGAAATAAACTATTGCGGTAATATTATCAGTTATGATAATATTCTTTTGTATTCATTTAATTATTTTATATATTCTATAAAATAATTAAGTAGAATGATAGATTTCAGTGGTAACAAAAGCCAAGTATAAAGATATTAACATACAATATTTGCACGAATATTAATTTTATCTGACTACCTGGGAAATCATATTAAGATGGTGCATTAAATAATGTTAAAGCTACAAATCCCGTTAATCATGTTAATCATGTCCAAAGAAATAAGAAGGAAGAATATTATGAGACTAATTTTAAGTATGCTGATTATCAGCATTTTAGGCTTGCTGCCATGTGGCGCATTTGCCCAGGCAGATTTGCTTAGCCAAACATCTGAAACCATGACTCAGCAGTTGGTTGCCATGGCGGAGAAACGCGGGGTCATTGCTGGTGAAACCCTGGTTATTGCTGAATTTGATAACATCAATTGCAAAGGCGATGCTTTGAAAAGAATCTTTCAGGAAAGGCTTATAACTTCTTTCATTATGAATGAGAAAGTATTTTTCAATGTTGTGGAAAGAACACAATTAGACAAAGCTATGAAAGAACTGAAGATGGATATCTCCGGCCTGACCGACCCTGACATGCAGAAGAAACTGGGTAAACTGCTGGGTGCTAAATATATCCTGCTGGGCGGAATATCAGAGACGAATGGCGCGATCACCTTTGAAGGAAGAATAGTGGCGATAGAAAACGGCCAAAGCAAAGCCGCCACCCGTCAGACAATAACAAATCTTAACGCGGCGCCAACGGCAAATACCAACCCTGCAGCACCCGCCGCGCAAAACAACCCGTTAATAGACACTACTCAAAATGTTAATCCAGAGAACAATGGGAAAGGAACATACCTTGCCCCGCTGGAAAACGGCGGATTAACCGCCGGTACCCATTTTAAACAGGAATGGAAAGAACGCATTGGATTGAAAAATACTGTGAGTTTTACCGCGGCGGATTTTACAGGAGATGGTAAAAAATCTATAGCAATATCATCGTTTAATTCGATTGATGGTCAATCAAGAGTAATACATGATATAAATTTATTGCAATGGAATATAAATAAGTTTAAGGCAACCTTAAAGAAACCGTTATCTTTGGTATCAGGTGACTCACAAGAAAAGTTATTTATAAACTATCCCCGATTATCTACAGAAATTACAGAAAATGATAAGAAAGTAAAGCAAACAATGCTATCTTATGGACCATTTCGTTCCGATAAAGAAGCTGGTCGTTATAGTGATTATGGTAAATA
>JBIJDE010000644.1:0-2631 GCA_044344305.1 Armatimonadota bacterium | reverse complement strand
GCCCCTTTAAAACTATCTTGTTCTGATGGCGCACCAGCACGAGTATACCTAAATTCAGACGTGGAGTAATAAAATGGAAGAAAAAAATGAATACGAGATTGTGGATGAAAACATCGTTGTAAATAAGACCACTAAATATGAGAATGGTTGGACAACAGCATTAGGTGTTTTTCTATTTTTAGCAGTTTTATATATAGCCTTCAAACCACAACCTGCAGTCGAAAATAAAAACTCAATTATGCAATACCAGATGGTGTCGCGATTCACAGAAATGCTGACTCCAAAATTAATTAAATTTGAAGCAGGTGATGATATTGAAAATCCTGTATTCAGAAAGAATCCGACTATTATAGAGTTTGCAGATGTTATTACCAGAAAACAAATTGCTGAACAAACGCTGATAATGTGGGATGAAATAGTAAGTGATAAAAATAATGTAGATATAAAAAGAAATGCATATGTAAATATGGCAGTCATAAATTGGCAATACAAAGATAAAACAAAAACAAAAGAATTATTTGATTTGGCAAAAAAACAATCATCAGCAAAAAACAGCATCAACAATGTGCTAATAGATAAGATATCTGCTGCTTTATTTGCTGAAAAAGCTACCAGCTATACCGTTATATCCGATGGTAAACAGCCAAATATTGCAGTCCAACCTCCTCACACAGATAATATTGTTTTTACAAATCAGGATATAATTGATTTAGAGCCTTTACCTGTTAGTGCAATTATAATGCAGAAATTAGACCCTAAAATAGATATTGAAACAACATTTAACATAACTGCAAAAAAAACAATGTCATATATTTACACTTCTATTTTCCTTGTAGTTGGCGGGTTAATGATATTAGGAATATTTATAACATCTGGAATTTTATGGATATTATCTGCGGTAGGAACAATTAAAATCACTCAACAAGTAGTCATAGAACCTGCTAAAGATGAAGAAAATGATATTACCGCATCAGATGATAGCCCGAACGAGTATCCGTATTCTCCACATAAATTAGGTGTTGGAATTTCACTATTCATTATTCTTGTGTATTTAATTGTACAGGGAATAGTTATAGAGTTATTAACAAAACCAGAAGTTAGTTCATTTTTAACTGATGACTCAGAAAGACTTACCAGCATTTCAATATTATATAGCATGATTTTTAGTGCAATTTTCATATTAATTGTCATCTGGTATGCAACAAAGTCACATATTTTGATATCAACTTTTTTCAAAACAAGTAAACGTCCGTTATTGCAAGCATTTGCTGGCTATACAATGGTTATTCCTATCGTATTGGTAATGTCATTAATACAAGCATCTTCGAATAATGGGCAAAATGATACTCAGCAAGTTGTAGATATGGTGATGAATAACTCTTCTGACAGCATTTCTCGCTTATTATTTGCACTTGCTATTGTTGTTTTAGCACCAATTATTGAAGAAACATTATTTCGCGGGTTTTTATTTCATGCATTAATGCGTAGAATGCCATGGGGAGTAGCAGCAGTAATATCTGCCATCTGCTTTGGATTAATTCACGCTCAGTTAAGTACCATCTTACCAATAACTTTATTAGGTTTAATGCTGGCAATATTAACCTACCGCAATCGTTCAATTATTCCTGCTATATGGGCTCATGCAATATTTAACGGAATGCAGATATTATCGCTATATGGTTTACTCGATGTGTTAAAATGATGAAATTGTTTTTTTTTACAACTTTTCTTTTCATAGTAATATCCTCCGCCAATGCTGATAACGGCGCATTTCTTGCAGGGATGGCAACTACTGTTGCTGTTCATGAAACTGGTCATCTTTTAACTGCGGCATCATTAGGATATACCGTAAAAATCAAAGGCGCATCTATTACCTATATTGGAAACATGCCAGATAGAAATCATTTGCAATTAGCTTCAGCAGGTTTTCAAGCACAATGGATTTTAACAGAATCTATTTTTTGCGCTAACGAAAACAAAGCTATGAGTGATTATGAACGTGGAATTATTGCTGGACATATAGCAATTACCGCCGCTTATTTAACAATACTTATGAATCACCCGGAAAGTGATACCCGCGGTATAAAAAATAGTACCCATATATCTAATTTAACAACTGCCACAATAATTGCAATACCAGCCGCACTCGATTATTGGCGGGTATTTGGCAAAAATAGCCCCAAATGGATACCATTGGTATCAACAGGGGTAAAATCTGTAGGTATAGCTGCTGTTTGGAGTTATTAAAGAAATAAGATGGAAGAAAAAAAAGAACAAGATAATATAGAAGAATTAATTTCAGCATTAAAAAACAACGATACAGAAAAGTTGCCAAAAATGTTGGAAGAGTTGCATGCTGCAGACCTTGCAGATATTTTCAATGTATCAACATCGGATGTCCGCCAGTTACTGGTAGATAATTTAGATGATGAACAGGTAGGATATTTATTAACAGAATTAGATGAGGATGACAGAAAAATAGCTCTTGACCTGATGACTGTCGATCGTACTTCACAGGTTCTTGAAAACATGTATTCTGATGAAGCAGCCGATATTTTATCGGAATTACCACCTCATGAAGCAGATGATTTATTAGAACGAATGGATCAGGAAGCTGCTGATGATGTTGCC
>JBIJDE010000658.1:0-2511 GCA_044344305.1 Armatimonadota bacterium | reverse complement strand
TGCCGACTTAATGCGTTATGCAGAAGATACTGCTGGCGGATTAATGGCTAAAGAGTTTGTTACAGTTTCAGCAAATGATACTGTAAACGATGTACTGCAAATGTTACGGCGTCATCACGATGATGCAGAGATGATCTATTACTTATATGCAATCGATGAAGATGACCGGCTTCTTGGAACGGTCACTTTACGAAAATTAATTGTATGCGATTCTCAACAAGAAATAGCAGAGATAATGAACCGTGATTATATAAGTGTTAATACTGATACTTTACAGGAAGAAGTTGCTGAATTAGTACGATATCATAATCTATTGGCTGTGCCAGTACTGGATCAAGATGGCAGAATTCAAGGAATTGTTACTGTAGATGACATCGGTGATGTGGTACGCGAAGAAGCTGCGGAGGAACTGCTGGAAATTAGTGGTGGTGACGAAGATACTACATGGAAATGGTCTGAACGACGCGGGATGCGAACGGGTATTTTGGCTTTGCTGGGAGGATCTATTGGAACGGCTTTATTATGGGTAGTATCAGAACATATTGATAATAGAGAAAAGTTATTGCTAATACCTATCGTTTTAGTGATGTCTATTATAACCAGCAGCCAATCTTCACTTGCAGTTGATATGGGACGAAAAAAAATGATGCCTGTTATCTTGCGTGAAATATTGGCAGGTTTTATTTTATCATTTATTTCTCTTTTCCTTACTATCGGCTTTATGCTGATATTCAAACCTTTTAACATAAATTTTGCATATGCAGTATTTGGTGGAGTATGGGCTTCAGCATCTTGTGGTGCAATCTGCAGTGGTATATTAGGGAAAATTAATGAACGAATTGGCCCATTCAATCACACTTTAATTGTAATCGTATCAGTTACTGTCGGTATTTTCACTTATCTAATGTTATGGAAATAATAATCAAAGTTACAATTTATCGAAAAATTGTTAGAAATTCGTTAGTTATCAACAACTTGTTAGCAGGAATCGACATCTTTTAAAGAGAATTGTATTATATGGCGTCGGATTTTCCGATGCCTATTTTAGCGTATCGTGGAGAAAAGCTACCATGGCGAAAGTTAAACTGGCGTTAATCAGCGTATCAGACAAGACCGGGTTATCAGAGTTTGTGTGCGGACTAAATGAGATGGGTGTAGAAATCATCTCTACCGGCGGCACTAAAAAAGCAATAGCCGATGCAGGTATTCCTGTACGTGATATATCTGATTATACTGGATTCCCTGAAATGATGAATGGACGGGTAAAAACTCTACACCCGAAAGTACATGGCGGATTATTAGCATTACGTGATAATGATGAACACATGGCACTTGCTGCCGAACATAATATCCGCATGATTGATATGGTTGTCGTTAATCTATATCCGTTTGAAGCAACTATCGCAAAGCAGGATGTAACATTAGAGGATGCAATTGAAAATATCGACATCGGTGGCCCATCAATGGTTCGAAGTGCTGCTAAAAATTACCGCAGTGTAGCAATTGTAACTAATCCTTCAAGATATGAACAAGTTCTTTCTGAAATGCGTGAAAACGATGGCGAAGTAAGTTTAAAAACTAAAACAGAATTAGCTGTTGATGCCTATACACTGACATCAGGATATGATACAGCAATAAGCACATGGTTAAGGGCAAATGTACTCGAAGAGTCTGGAATGCCTTCTGTAATATCAGTTCGTGGAAAGAAAGTTCAGGAAGTTCGTTACGGTGAAAATCCACATCAGAAAGGTGCATTCTTCAGCTATTCTGCCGGTGATGCCTATGGTTTGGCCGCAGCTAAAATATTGCAGGGTAAAGAACTTTCATTTAATAATTATCTTGATTTGGAAGCTGTTTTATCTGGAGTTCGTGAATTTGACCCACCGACTGCATACATTGTTAAACATACCAGTCCTTGCGGAGTCGCAAGCAATCCTTCATTAGCACAAGCATATGTTGACGCATTGGAATGTGATCCGCTATCTGCATTTGGTGGAATTGTTGGGTTTAACCGACCTGTTGACGCTGCTACTGCTCAAGCCCTCTTAGATGGTATGGCGAAATACGGATTTTTAGAATGTATTCTTGCACCATATTTCCAATTAGAAGCAAAAGAAATGTTAGCGATTAAAAAGAACTTGAGATTAGTTGAAGTACCAGATATGCAAGCGCAAGACCCATACGATTTCAAACGTGTTACTGGTGGTTTTGTCGCACAGGAAATGGACCGCGTTACTGATCCGGCAGAGTTTAGAGTTGTAACTAAAAAATCACCTACACCCGGAGAATTAGACGAATTAAAATTTGCATGGAAAGTTTGTAAAACTACAAAATCAAATGCTATTGTTTATGCACATGGTACACGTACTGTGGGCATTGGCGGTGGTGTTTACAGCCGTGTAGATGCCAATAAAATTGCCGCAGAAAAATCAGGTGAAAAAGCAAAAGGCGCTGTATTAGCTTCAGATGCTTTCTTTCCTCACCATGACAATATCGAAGTGGCAGCCAAAG
>JBIJDE010000618.1:0-2792 GCA_044344305.1 Armatimonadota bacterium | reverse complement strand
CGATAATTCAACCTGGAGGCTCAATTAAAGACCAGGATGTTATAGATGCCTGTGATAAATTAGGCATATCAATGGTATTCACCGGGGTTCGACACTTTAAACATTGAATTACTTTTATCCCCTCGCTAAATTGCGAGGGGATTATTTTTTTTATATCAGGTCATCAATATGCAAAACATTATTTCAAAACTTAATGCACCAACTAAAGAAGAAAGATTATATAATGCAATCGAAGTACGTGCATTAATTGATAATGGATCAATTAAACTGCCTGCTTTGACTGATGAAGTTAACAACCATGTTCATACTATTTACTCATTTAGCCCCTACTCACCTACTGCGGCGGCGTGGGGGGCAATGCAGGCCGGTTTACAAGCCGTGGGCATAATGGACCATGACTCGGTTAGCGGTATAGATGAGATGCTGCAAGCCGGGGCAATATTGGGTATAGCCACTACTGCTGGTTGCGAGATTCGTGTATCTATGCGTGGAACCATGATGGAAACCAAATCGACAAATTATCCTGGAGTTACCGGTTTTTCATATATCGCCTTACATGGGATTCCTGCTAATGCAATTAATGCATGTAAAGAGTTTTTACAACCGATGCAAAATGCTCGTAATGAACGTAATGAAAAAATGGTTGATAAACTTAACAGTTTAATAATACCTTTTGGATTAAAAGCTATTGATTTCAAAGAAGATGTTTATAATCAATCCATGGCTTGCGAGCAGGGTTCTATAACTGAACGTCATATTTTAGCTGCTTTATCACGCAGAATTATTCATCATTTTGGAAAAGGAGCTGATTTAATATCTTTTGTTGTAAATGAATTGAAACAGAAAATATCACCAAAAATTGAAAGTCAATTATTAGACGTTGATAACCCTCATTATCTATATGATTTACTGGGGATTTTAAAAGCTGAATTTGCTGAATCATTTTTTATTACTCCAAATGAAGATGAATGTATTCCGGTTAAAAAGGCAATTACATTTGCCGATTCTATTGGGGCAATTTCCGCTTATGCATATTTAGGCGATGTGACAGAGTCACCCACTGGCGATAAGAAAGCAGAAAAATTTGAAGATGAATATTTAGACGACTTAATTCTTACTTTGAAAGAATTAGGATTTCGTGCCGTTACATATATGCCGCCACGCAATACTATTTCACAATTGCATCGAATTAGAAATCTTTGTGAAAAATATGACTTAATGCAAATCTCAGGTGTTGATATTAATTCATCACGACAGACATTCAATTGTAAAGAGATTCTAGACCCTCAATTCAGCAATTTGATTATTGCAACATGGGCTTTAATTGGTCACGAAAAATTCTCAACCATTAATCCTGGGAATGGGTTATTTGGCGAAAATGCTATAGCAAAATTTCCGCAAATAAAGGATAGACTATCAGCATATTTCAAAATTGGCTCATCATTAAATTCGTTAACTCCATACAAAATGCCGAATGATTTGCCGTTATAGTGCAAATTTTGCTATACTAAATGCCACTTCAAAGTGGGGAATATAAATGCCAATAGATTATTCAGAACGATTATCAGAAAAAGTAAAGACTTTACAACCGTCACCTATCCGTCGTTTTTTCGGATTAGTTGAGTCGATGCCGGATGCTATTTCGTTAAGTATTGGTGAACCTGACTTTGTAACCCCCTGGGGTATCCGTGAAACTGGTATATTTTCCATTGAACGAGGACATACTCATTACACTTCTAACTTGGGAATGATTGAGCTACGACGGGAGGTTTCAGCTTATCTGAACCGCCGTTTTGGATTAAATTATGACCCTAACAATGAAATTCTTATAACTGTCGGTGTTAGTGAAGCACTTGATCTGGTGATGCGGTCTTTATTAAATGATGGCGATACGGTAGTTATCCCCCAGCCTTCTTATGTTGCATATCCTGCGACAGTTTTTATGGCAGGTGGAAAGTCAGTTCCTGTAGACACCTTCGAAAAAGATGACTTTCAACTGACAGCAGATCATTTAGATAAAAAAGTTGTAGAATCAAATGCCAGAGTAGCATTAATTGGATATCCGAATAATCCTACCGGTGCAATTTTGCCACCTGAAAGATTAGCAGAATTAGCCCAAATAATCGTAAAACGCGATATGATGGTCATCTCTGACGAAATCTATCTGGAATTAACTTATAGCGGCAAACCGGTTTCTTTCGCTAGTATGCCAGGCATGAAAGAACGTACGATATTGATGAACGGGTTTTCAAAAGCATTTGCAATGACTGGTTGGCGTTTAGGATACGTTTGTGCCCCGGCACCGATTATTGAAGCAATGAATAAGATACATGCTTATACTGCCATGTGCGCAAGTAGTATCGCACAGAAAGCTGCCATAGAAGCGTTACGAAATGGTGAGAGCGAAGTCGATAAGATGCGCGAAGAATATAATCAGCGCCGACATGTTGTATTAAATAGATTACATAAAATGGGCTTGGGTTGCTTTGAACCACAAGGTGCATTTTATGCATTTCCAAATATTACTTCCACCGGATTGTCATCATTAGATTTCGCAGAACGTTTATTGATGGAAGAAAAAGTTGCCGTTGTTCCTGGCAGCGGGTTTGGTGCTTGTGGTGAAGGTTATATCCGTTGTTGCTACGCAACCGCTATGCCTAGTCTTTAAGAAGCATTAAATCGAATGTCAAAGTTTGTGGCAAAACTGAAATAATAAATCATACTTGTCAGATATTATTACTTCTGACAAGTCATTTAATCCAGTTTAATAATGCCTTCACGAATTGCAATCT
>JBIJDE010000207.1:0-8001 GCA_044344305.1 Armatimonadota bacterium | reverse complement strand
CAAGGGAAATCAGGCGGCGGTAACAAGTGACGGAAAATCAATTTACATCGTTTGCGATTCTGCTATGGATGCACCTGACGGACAAAGCAATTATGGCGGTGAATCGCGGCGACCATTATTATGGCGGGTAGACGCTGCCAACGGAAAGCAAAAGCTATACGCGCCATCGCAACAGTCGCAACCAATGTTTGGCGAGTATATTAAAGGTGAAGGAATTGCCACTGACCTGGCATTTCGCGATGGAAAATTATATTTAACTGCGCCAAAACAGAATGCAATGTATGTAATTGATCCTGCAAATGGCAAGGCAACATCGACCTGGAAATTAGATGGTGTATCTGGTGTGACATTTGATGTAGATGGCAATATTATTGTTGGCATGGGTAGTAAAGTCGTTGAATTGTCGGTAGATGGCACCGTGAAACGACAGTTGGGTGATACAGGTGGAGCGATATGGGATTTAGACACAGTGACTGGTGGTGGATTTGTAGCTTCAGTAGGTGCGCCACGTCATCAGATAGTATATTTTGATAAATCAGGCAAAGAGACCCGCGCATTAGGCAAACGCGGTGGACGACCATTGTGTGGAAAAATGCAGCCAGAAAACTTCCTTGACCCGGTGGGGATTTGTAATATCACCGGAAATCTATTATTCGCCGCAGAAAGTGCCGCACCAAAACGATTTACCCGTTGGTCATCTACCGGAAAATTGGAACGCGAATTCCAGGGACCATATTATTACAGTGGTATGTTTGGCGTTGATGATGAAAAACCGGAATATATATATGGCGATACTCACAGTGATATCATTCGTTACATATTCAACTATACAACCGGCACATGGAGCGTTGATTCTTATTGGATAAACGCGTATAAAGATGCAGGCGTGCCGGTGAAATGGTGGCCGAGAATACGACATAAAGACGGACGAACTTTCTGGTGTAGCGGTAGCGGCGCAATTATGGAATTGCTGCCAGATAAAGTACGCGGGATTGCGGCTGTTTATGTCGGATGTGTCAATAAAGATGCTGATGGTAACTATACAGAAGTTTATCACACAAAGAAAACTGGATTGATGGGAACATGGTCAGACTTGAATGGCGATGGTAAAAAACAGGCTGATGAGTGGAAAGTAACGGATAAGTCAGCATATCCTGCAAATGCTGGCGGTCCACAACAGGGATGGGGATGTTACTTCGATGAGAACTTCGACCTGTATATGCATGATTGGTCGGATAATACCCCGGGTGGCGTGTGGAAAATACCTGTTCAGGAATGGAAAAACGGTGTACCTGTTTACGATTGGGAAAAAGCCGTTTATGTCGCAAAGGCACGTAACGATGGGGGAGCAAATGGTCTTGCTCACGGTTCACCAGGTTGCCGAACTGCTTTTTCCGCAGGTGGTGCAATATACGGATTTAATGGTGGTTACAATGCCGCAGGTTTGCCAGGGGTTGGTCATGGCCATGACTGGGAGTTTGCCCAGGTAACCAAATATGACCCGGCTACTGGCAAGCCTATCTGGCACGCTGGTGAACGCGCGGATGGTTTTGCTGCACCTGGACAAACATATTGTCCGACTGGTCCCGCCGGTATCATTAATAATTATCTTTTCTGGTGTGACGAAAACTCTCTTGTTCACGCCTGGGATGTAAATAATGGTTTATATGTTGATACCCTGCTGGAAGATACCGCACGTGGACCAGTGCCGAATGCGTATACCGTATGGGTAGAGTTATTTAATACCCGAATTTTCCGTCATCCGCAGACTGGCAAGGTATATCTGATGGCGGCAAGCGATGCTATTCACGTTTATGAAGTGTTGGGAACTGACATAAAAGCAGTTCCATTCCAGGGAACATTCACCCTGACAGCGGAAGATATTGAATCGGCAAAGCAGCAATTTGAAAAACGAACAGCACCACGCGAACGCTCACTTAGTATTCCTTTAGCAAAGACACCGGTGACTATCGATGGCGACTTGACCGAGTTTGATAAATCTCCGGTTGCTAATATGGTTATTTCCGAAACAGCGCAAGGGAACTCGCGAATGTTATATGACGATAAAAATCTATATGTGGCATTTGATGTAAAAGATGATTCACCATGGAAAAATGCTGGTGGCGATACCACTGCACTATTCAAAACCGGAGATGAAGTTAGCGTATGGATTGGCAAAAAACCGGGAAATCGTATCATTGAAACAGGTGATGTTCGCTTGCTATTCGCACCTGATGGCGATAAAGTGAAAGTTGTTGCCTACCGGCCGAAGGTAGCAACCGGAGCAAAACCGGTGTCATTCCGTTCGCCATCCGGCGAGGTGCGCATGGATAAAGTAGAAACAATCATTGATGTAACAACAGCGGTGAAAGTAACAGAAAAAGGCTATCGCCTGGAAGCTGCAATTCCATGGACAACCATCGGGTTGGATGCAAAAACAGAGAAATTTGGCCTTGACCTGTCAATCAATTTCAGTGACCCTGCCGGACAGCGTAATGTTGCCCGCATGCATTGGGCACGTAATGGCGCCGAGATTGTATACGACTTGCCAACCGAAGCGCGGTTAGACCCAAAAAATTGGGGTTGGGGATTATTGAAATAGGAAAATGAATGTAGAGCAATATTTTGCGTCTTATATACTGGGACCGCAGGCTTCCAGCCTGCCCCCGGCTGAAATTTAGTGGCAATAAGAAAAAGAAAGTTCATTCTTAAATTTAATAAGCCGGTGTTTTTATAAAACGTGCCACTGAATTTATACCGAGGGGCAGGCAAGATGCCTGCGGTCCAATAATGTTAATGGTAGAGACGCAAGATTTTGCGTCTCTACTGTTTAAATTACGACAGTTTGTCCGGGTTATTTTTATTGATTTCTGTATAAATTTCGGTACTGTATTGTAGAACTTCATCCATCGAAATATCCATTTTTTTCATCATCGTTATTAATATAGCATTTTGATATTCCAGATGTTTATATAACACCTCTATTTCATGCTCTGCTTTCAGGTTTATCTGGTAATCATTTTCGGCGCGCAGTTCTGAGTGCTTGCTTTGCAGGTTTTGACCGACCATGATTAACGGTTGGAAGATTAACTGCAGATATCTGCTGGATATGTATTGAATAACCGGCATGGTATCACGATAAATCAACGGTAGAGTAACCATAATAATGCAGAAAAAGAAAAATCCCATTGTACCTACAACACCAGTTGCTGCTACTGCAATCCGATCAGTGAATGATAATCCATCTTTGCTAATTTTATTAACATTCCGCACCGGGGAAAACTTCTTACGCATCTCACGCCATGATGAGGGAACTAAATCAAATATAGATTTGATTTACATGATATACCTCCAAAATTATTGTTAATACTGTACCAAATTATATGATTTGTGGGTAGAAAAAATATAAAATCATTTTATAATATTGAAATTTCAGGGAATTTATATTATTATTTTCTTCGAAAGATGTAGAAATAGATTCTAACAGTTGTCATTAGTTATTTTAAGGGAAACGTTAATATGTCAGGTGCTAATTCACAAAAAAAGAAACTGAAAGATATAAAGTGGGAAGAAGCGCGAAAGCGTCATCATCTTTCTCATGAACATGTCCGTATGGCAAGAGCATTGGGAATGAATCCCGATAAACTTTCAAAAATTGATAATCATAAACAGGAACTATGGAAACTTCCGCTACCTGATTTTATTAAGAAATGCTATGACAAGCAATTTAATAAACCACCCAAACCACCCGTAAAACAGATTACTGTCGAAGACAGTGTTAAAAATGAAATCGAATGATAGTAATAGAACTTTCGCTTCAGGTTGCTATTTCCTATTAAACATCCGACTGATCCGTCAAATTCGACCGATTATAAAGTAAAGCCATGATATAATTTATTTAATTAATAGAAATATTAAGAATGAAAAAGTGAATAACATTGCTGTTTATTACATTTTTCTCTCGTATCCCAAAAACCCTATTGACAGTCTGTTCTCATTGGCGGTATACTCTACCGCGGTGTGGGGCCATAGCTCAGTTGGGAGAGCGCTTGCATGGCATGCAAGAGGTCGTCGGTTCGAGCCCGTCTGGCTCCACCATATATTATCTGATTAAAACCGCTGATCGTAAGCGGTTTTTTTATTATCGGCCATACAACGGCAGGAGATATGCCGTGAAAATCAACTCAATTTTGCGCATGATTTTATTAGTCGCGATTCCATTTATCGTGACGGTGATTCTTGTTGCGCAACAACCGGAGGATCGCGGGATCGCAGAAATTGGTGTGATGGCTGACTTTACTACTCCCGGACAAACTAATCTCATCAGTCTGCGCATTATCGGCAGCAATGATCAGCTTAAACTTCAAAATATTGCAACTATCCTGGGATATAAATTAGGCGCACAGCCGGTTTTGCTGGGGTTCAGCAATGGCGATCCGAATATCATTACCGATACCGGTTTGGGACTGACTTTTCTTTTGCCGGTGATGAGCAATGACGGTTATTTGCCTATCGGCCCATTTGCAGAAGCATGTGCACCATATGTCACGACCATGAAAATTGTATATCACATTGTCGGCAATTATACCTATAACGGTTTTGAAAATTACCAGGACGCGGATATATCTTATAATGTTCCGCCACCGGAAACTACAAAAAACGCTGCTACACCTATTGCATTTTACTGTGCCAATGTTATTATTAAGAAAAAGAATATTGTAGCGGCAAATATTCCTCGCAGTCCGAAAGAAAAACAGAAAAAACAGAATAAAAAAATTCTGATAATTGTATTCCTGATTATTCTCACTGCCGGGGTAACAACAGGTATAATATTAGCGCGGGCAGCCGTTAAACACCGACAAAATAAATAGAGAGGTAATAAATGTTAGAACAACCAAATTTTGGCGAGCTTTTTACCGAGATCATGGAGCATGTAGCTCCTAAAGCAACAACATCTGATTTGCAGGATTTGTTAGCGGAAAATCCACGGGCATTCTTCGACGCTGTATGTTTACAGGCTGTTGAAGAGAAGGCCGCTGACATATTTTGGAAGGTAGGTTCACCACCTTCTTTTCGTGTATCATCACGTATTGTACAGTTGGATATTGAGCCATTAACGTATAAAAATTTGGAAGATATCTTTTTTTATGGTGTAATGAACGATGAACAGCGTGAAAGATTTAAAAAGCGTCCGGACCTTGATACTGCGTTAGAAATCCCCGGTATTATTAGATTCCGTGTTAATATTTATCGTCAGCGCGGTGGTATGGCATCCGTTATGCGCCTTATTCCGCTGGATATCCCAACTTTGGAAGAACTAAATCTGCCCAAATCGTTAGTGCAATTAGCGTCAGTAAAAAGCGGGTTGGTATTGGTAACCGGTCCCACCGGTTCCGGCAAATCAACTACTCTCGCCGCCATCATCGACCTGATTAACACTAACCGACGTTGTAACATTATAACCATTGAAGACCCGATTGAGTTCTCACACAAAGATAAATTATCCGTGGTTAGCCAGCGCGAAATTGGTATCGACACCAACTGTTTCTCTGACGCTCTACGCGCCGCTCTTCGTCAGGCTCCTGACGTTATTCTGGTCGGTGAGATGCGTGACATTGAGACGATGTCCATTGGTCTTACCGCTGCAGAAACCGGTCACTTAGTTTTCTCAACCCTGCACACTAACAGTGCCGCTGAAACAATTGAACGTATTGTAAATATGTATCCGCCACATGAAAAACCACAAATTTGTTTGCGACTCGCAAATACTTTATGCGGTGTTTTAGCACAAAAATTGTTGCCTACGGTGGACAAACGCCGCCGTGTTTGCGCAATTGAAGTTATGATTAACACCCCAACCATTTCAAAACTAATTGAAGAAGGCAGGTCTGGAAACGTTCCTGGTGCTATTAACGAAGGCGAATATTGGGGCATGCAATCTATGAACAAATCAATCATGGGTCATTACCTGAATGGTATGGTAACAGAACAAACATCTATCCAATACGCCGGCAACGCAACAGAAATGCGCCAGATGATTCGCCGATTATCACAGGCTAACGTAAAAACGACATCAAGCACTTTGTAATAACAGGACTTTTGCTTTGAAAGAGAAATCTGTTTGAAAAAAGGTCACTTCGACAGGCTCAGCGACCGGTCACAGAGTCTGTCGAAGTAATCTTAAATGTAATCTTATTAATTAGACTTGCGGGATATTCCCAAGTAATTCAATAATAACCTCTGGTTTCGGGTTTGCTGACATTAATTTAAATATTTCCGAATCTCTTCCCCATGTTGTGCGGGTTATTTCCAGTATCAACCCCGGACGCCATTTTGATTTTCCTGACATTAATTCTACCAGTCTTATCAGAAAACTGGCAGGATTTCTTTGTGGTGGATTCTCGTTACGACAGATGGTTTCAATGTCGCGTATCAGCCACGGATTTCTCATCATACCGCGAGCAGGGGTGATGCCATCAACATTAGTTTCGTTAATTAATTCTATTGCTTGCTGGGTAGTAAAAATATCACCACTTGCGAATAGCATTGTGTTTGGTAATAGTTCCCTTGCTGTTTTAAAGCGTTGACGGCTATCATGAATAGATTGATACATCTCTTTTCCGGTACGGTAATGCAGTGTTATCCAGTCTGGTTGTGCGTCGCGAATAATCTTTATTATATTGGGCAATTCATCTGCTGATAAAAATCCAGACCGTATCTTTACCCCGATGCCGCCGGTGGGGCAGGCGTTTCGCATCATCAACAATGTATCTCTTATCCATTCCGGTTTCATCAAAGTTGCGCTACCGGCACCACTGCGGACAACTATCGGACTTGAACAGGCGCAATTTAATTCTGTGCCAATTACATTGTCAATATTAGAAAGTATCTTTGCAGAATTTGAAAGATGAATATTTTCAGTTCCCATTATTTGTGCAATTACTGGTTTTGTACCAAATAGTGGCAATCGTTCGGCAAGTTTGCGCGGGTTAGGCGTGTTATTGGTGATACGGATAAATGGTGTAATCCACATCGGTACTAAATCAAACTCATTCATTGCCTTGCAATATTCTTCGACCATAATGCCTTCCATCGGTCCAGGTAATATACGAGAAGGAATGATTTTGCCGCCAGGCAAGTAAATCTGTGTAAGTATTCGCTGTAAAGATAATTTTGACATTATTATTAAATTTCTTTACAAGTGACTGTTTTACCTCTTGACACTGTATATTGGAAGATGTAAAATAGATATATAAACAATTCCGACCGGAATTATAGGTTTAAACTCATTGTTCAGTGGGGATAATTTTTATATGAAAATAAAGAGCCTATTTTTCCATAGAAGTGGTTTGTTTAGATACCTGTGTGGTATATTTTAACAAATGAAATGGATAATAGTTTTCTTTGTTAATTTTAAAATCGGGAGATAAAATTATGTCGAATACGGTTTATGATCCTATTGTTGAAACACTTGCTGATGCTATTGGCAATACAACATTATTGCGGTTGAGTCACATCACCGAAGGCACCGTCGCAACAGTAGCGGCTAAGTTAGAGAGCCGAAATCCGGGGGGAAGTGTTAAAGACCGTATCGGCTATGCCATGATAAAAGACGGTGAGGATAGAGGATTAATCAATAAAGATACTGTCATTATCGAGCCAACCAGCGGTAATACTGGAATCGGTTTGGCGTTAGTGGCTGCCGCACGCGGGTATCGATTGATTCTCACTATGCCGGAAACAATGAGCCTGGAACGTCGCAAATTATTGAAAGCATACGGTGCCGAATTAGTATTGACTCCCGGAGCATTGGGAATGAAAGGTGCAATTGCTCATGCAGAGGAACTTGCCGCAAATACTCCGAATTCGTTCATGCCACAGCAATTTAAGAATCCTGCAAACCCGGAAATCCATCGTAGAACAACTGCAGAAGAAATATGGGCAGCTACCAAAGGAAAAGTTGATATTTTTGTTGCTGGTGTTGGAACAGGTGGTACAATT
>JBIJDE010000219.1:0-7759 GCA_044344305.1 Armatimonadota bacterium | reverse complement strand
CCTAATGATGCATTAGAGAGATAGTGGCTGTAAATATATGGTTGTAAATTATTTTTACCGGCAGTTGGGCACATTAATACTCCCTTATCAACATTAATAGCTTTCCACACAGATGTCTCATCCGGCATTTGCTCTTCATGGTCCTGAGCAAACATCATAACTGATGCTGCAATTTGCCTTTGATTACTGATGCAGGTACTCTGTCTTGCTTTCTCTCTTGCTCTTGCAAATACAGGGAAAAGGATGGCGGCGAGGATAGCAATAATGGCTATCACGACCAGCAATTCTATTAAAGTAAAACCTGATGATTTTATATTTTGTCTCATTTTTCTACCTTTTTATTTAAAATTTATAAATAATTATACCCATATTTAAAAGAAAAATACCTTTATTTATTTCATTTTTACAAAAATTAACTAAATTTTAATATTTCACATTCTGTAATAAGATAATCCATCATAATATCATTGGCGTCTGTTGGTATATCATCATATACCTGACCGCTATATGCTACAGCAATTTTTAAGGATTTTGTTTGCATTAATGCCGCATCATAATAACCGCCACCATAACCTAATCTGGCTCCATTTCGTGAAAACGCGACACCTGGCACAATAATTATATCAATCGCAGAGAGTTTAATAATTTCATTTTCCTTAGCTGGTTCCAATATACCATATCCACCGGGAACCAATGTATTTAAATCAGATATTTCACGAAAAAGCATTGTATGATTTAATGGGTCAGTTGCTGGCAATACAACGATTTTGCCTATTTCCAAGGCAATATCCAAGATACGATTTGGATTTACTTCACCTTTTATTGAAATGTAGCCTGCAATACATTTTGCGCTATTAAAATTCTGCATTTGACATATATTATGACAAATTAATTGATCCCATTCTATGCGTTTGGCAACTGCAATTGATTCACGCCAACAGATAGTTCTTTTTCGTAATATCTTCTTTTGTTCTTTTATACCATAATTCATCACATTCATTATACATTTTTTTTGATTTATTTTTTACCCATTTCACGCTCAAAATTTTCATTCATTCGAATCATGTAACATTTCTGAAACATTTGGAAATATTTTGTTAACACTAAACGACAAAATATGAAATATACAAGCTGTAATAAACTTTTAAAAAGGTGTACCTGATGAAAGAGATGATTGACAATTTAAACTCAAGTGGCGACATACTGTTGCTTATTTGGGGGGCTGCATTAGTTTTTTCAATGCATGCCGGATTTGCTTTTTTGGAAGCCGGTTCTGTAAGACGAAAAAATGTTGTTAATGCCTTAACGAAAATAGTTATGGACTGGTCGGTTTCAACATTTGTGTATCTTCTTGTTGGATTCACTATTTCTTATGGAATATCATTTTTAAAGCCGGTTAAAGAATTAGGATTCTCATCGAATTTCGACTTTGTTCATTTCTTTTTCCTGTTAACATTTGCAGCCTGTATCCCTGCTATTATTTCAGGTGGTATCGCTGAACGAGCAAAGTTTGGCCCACAGGTGGCAGCAGGTGCAGTCTTAGTAGGTTTATTCTATCCTATTTTTGAAAAACTGATCTGGGGTAGTTGGTCAAATGATTTTAATTTGTGGTTAACAAATATAACAGGCGCAGGTTTCCATGATTACGCTGGCTCAGTAGCCGTACATGCAATGGGTGGGTGGATGGCTTTACCTGCTATCATGATTCTTGGCCCACGATTGGGACGTTATCGTAAGAATGGTCAGTCTGAACCTATAACAATACATTCAATTCCTTACGTAGCATTAGGAAGCTGGTTCTTAATGGTTGGATGGTTTGGATTCAACGTTGCCAGTTCAGGGCATTTAAAAGATATCTCCGGATTAGTAGCCATTAATTCATTAATGGCAATGGTTGGTGGAGTTATATCCGCATCCTTATTCTCGAAAAATGACGCTGTCGCAATTTACAATGGTGCTTTGGGTGGTTTGGTAGCTGTATGTGCAGGTTCTGATAAATATCATCCTTTAGGTGCTGCGGTAGTTGGCATTATCGCTGGTATCATATTTGTTAAAGCTTTCTCACTGATTAATGAAATGTGGAAACTTGACGATGTACTTGGCGTATGGCCTTTACATGGTTTATGCGGAGCCTGGGGTGGGATAGCCTGCGGTATATTCGGTTTAGAAATGTTTGGTGGAGTCGGAGGTGTTACCTTTGGCAGTCAAGCAATTGGTACTGTTATTTGTATTACTATCGCATTGATAGGAAGTTATATAACATACAAGATTTTAGACAAAACAGTTGGCATTCGCCTTAATGCACGCGAAGAAACACTCGGTTCAGACCTTGTTGTTCATAGCAGTAAGGCATATCCAGAAGATTTATTCTAATTTGTATTTAATTATACAACAGAATGATATACTAAAAGAGGGGGAATAAAAATGGTACGTATTGAAGCGATTATTCGTCGCGAAACATTTGAAAATGTAAAAGACGCTCTCCAGCGCATTGGTGTAATAGCCATGACTGTTGATGAAGTATTCGGTTGCGGACATCAAGCCGGACATGTAGAACACTATCGTGGATTAGAATCCCATGTTAATCTATTGCCAAAGATTCGCATCACTACAGTTGTTCATGAAGTTGACCCTGATGTAGTAATTGATGCTATTTGTGAAGCCGCCCATACCGGTGAACATGGTGATGGTAAAATATTCATTATGCCATTGCTTGATGCAGTAAGAGTAAGAGACCGAATGCGGGGACCAGACGCAGTATAAAAAACCAATAAAAAATGCGGGTGAAATAGTCACCCGCATTTTTTATTATTTATTTATTAGGTTTTGCTTTTGGCATATATGAATTGATAATCTTTTTTAAGGCTTCTTCAGACATACCACCGGTTAATTTCTTCAAGATTTTCCCATCGGAACTGATAATGAATTTTGTTGGCAAATATTGAACATCGCCAAATACTGATGATACAACTTTATCTTCACCAATTAATATTGGGTAAGAAAATTTGGTGTTTTTTGCCAGTTCTTTTACATCATCAGCATTTTTATCAACACCTATGCCAATAAATTGAACAGGTTTATTATCTTTTGTATATTGTGTCTGCATAGATATTAAACCTGGAATTTCTTCAATGCAATATCCACACCAAGTGGCAAAAACATCTACTACCACTAACTTCCCGCGGTATTGTGATAATTTAACTGATTTGCCATTTACATCATTCAATGTAAAATCAATCCCTTTTGCGGTTTCAGTTGGTTTTGGTTTTGCCCCGGTCATGGTAATTGCTAAAATAACCAGTGCCGCTACTACAGCTAACCAAAAGAATAACTTTTTCATTTCTTTCTCCCCTATTTTGCTAATAATTTTTCAACAAATCTGGTTATAATTTCCAGATAATTAGTCACTAACAGTGTTCCCATTAATAGTAAAAAAACACCTGTTATTATCTCGAAAATCCGTACTAAACGAGTGAGTTTAGCAAATTTATCAAGAATTAAATTAATAAATACTGCAAAAACCAGGAAAGGTATAGCCTGTCCTAAAGCAAATGCAATAACGAACTTCCACGATCCTGCAGGATTATCCGATAAAGAAGCTATCGTGAAAATAGACGATAATATTGGCGTAGTGCAAGGCGTTAACCCAAATGCAAATGCTGCCCCAATTAATAGTGACCCTAAGTATCCAAGAGAGTTTTTAGCAACATGAAATCGCTTTTCATATAATAAAAACTTTAATTGAAAAACACCCAGTAGATGTAATCCAAATATTATTATCATCCCACCGCCAATGTAGCGGATATAATCTTTAACCTGATGACCTACTCCAGATATTAATGACGCTGTCCCACCAATTATTAATATTGTAACCGCGGAAAAACCGATTACAAATGCAATAGCATTAATGAATAGTTTTAAACGTGCTAATTTAACGTTATTAATATTAATCAAATCATCATAGGTGTAACCACTGATTAATGATAGATAAGCAGGAATCACCGGCAGCACACACGGAGTGAAGAAACTTAAAACACCGCCAGCAACAGCAGCCCAAACAGTAATATTAGGATCCATTAATATTCACCTCTACCTTATATTACCATATTGGCATAAGATATAAACATGTTAGAACTGTTATCTCAAAATTTGGTATAATTATTTCAGCAAACTACGGAGTTAAGAATGAATTACGCACAACCATTACAAAAACTAATTGACGCGCTGGAATTACTGCCCGGCATCGGGAATAAATCTGCCCAGCGCATTGCACTATATTTATTACGCACCCAGGAAGACCGCGCCACCAATATCGCAAATGCATTACTTGACCTGCGGGTAAAAGTAAAACAATGCGGCAACTGCTTCAATTTTTCCGAACATACAACCTGTCCGGTTTGCCAGGACAGTACCCGCGATCGCACCATGATAACAGTTATTGGCGATGTTCGTGATTTAATGGCACTGGAAAACAGCGGAACTTATCATGGCATGTATCATGTGTTGGGTGGTTTGTTAAACCCTATGGAAGGTGTGAAACCAGAAAATCTGCATGTCCGTGAGTTGATAAGCAGGCTAAGCGACGGCGAAGTAAAAGAAATTATCCTTGCCCTTAATCCAACCCCGGAAGGCGATGTAACCAGCCTTTATCTAAGCCGGTTGATTAAACCATTAGGAATAACCGTCAGCAGAATTGCAATGGGACTGCCGGTAGGTGGCGAGTTAGACTATGCCGATTCAATGACTATTACCCGGGCGATGGAAGGTAGAACTTCAGCCTGATGCCTTCTTCCCCATCGCAACCTTCAACGCCAATGTCACCAGTACCATATTCGTAACTAAACTGGTTCCTCCGTAACTGATGAATGGCAGTGGGATGCCGGTTAACGGGATTAGTTTAACTACCCCGCCAATGATAACAAATGCCTGGATTGCCAGCGTTATGCCGATTCCGGCCGCCAGCATTTTGCCAAAATCGTTGTCACTTCTCAAAGCTATCTTCATCATTCTGCCCACAAGAATTAATATGATAGCGATAATAAATACCGATCCTATAAAACCCAAGTCTTCCGCTATTACCGCGTAAATCATATCGCTTTCCAATACCGGGATACCTTCAGGGAAACCTGCGCCTAATCCTGTGCCTAACAACTTGCCATTCCCCATCGCCATCAATGCTTGCGATATCTGCATTCCTTTATTGTCAATATCAGCCCAGGGATCAAGCCAGGTATAAACCCGTGTTTGTACCCTTTTCACTATCGCAAACGCGGCCAAACCACCAATAGTCAGCATGGAAAAACCGATTGCTATATATCGCATAATTCCTGTACCAATATAGAGCATTCCCAACATCACACTAAATAGCAGCATCGCCGCGCCAAGATCATTATGCTTAAAAACGATTGCCATGATTGTCAGCCACAATGCCAGCATCGGTCCAAGATAGCGTAAATCAAGTCCAGTTATGATACCACGGAAACCGGAAACTAATTTCAGCAACTCTCGTTTTTCCGCCAGGTAAGCCGCCAGAAATATCACCATTAACGCTTTTACCGGGTCATGCGGTTGAAATGACAATGGACCTAAACGTAAAACCAGTTGCTGACCACCCACTGAATGACCGAAGATTGTGGTTAACAACAATAAAGCAATAGCGGCAAATACAACAATATATTTAAAATTCGCCAGGCGACGATAATCTTTCAAGCCGATAATAATAAGTATTGATAGTGCCCAACCGATAAAAAACCACATTATTTGACGATTATATTCATTTAAATATTTGCTGGCATCATCAAATCCACCTGCTCCGGCACCTCCGGCGATTCGCAATAAAAACAACGAACCTATCGATGCAAGTATCGCCATCACCGGCAGTAATATTTCGTCATTGCATTTATATTTAGCCAGTAAAATAGAAGTAATTATCCAGCAGATAAACATTGCCACCGGAGGGATAAACAGTTTGGATAATCCACCATCTGCCAGTTGCGGAAATGCCTGCCAGATAATAAAAACCGACAACTGGTGAATTAATAATACAAATAACAGTAATGCCTTTTCACGCAGGCGAATATTACTCATTTACGATTTCCAGTATAAAATTCTTCCGCAATTACCGCAGCAAGTCAGGATTTCTCCTTCACGTGCCTGGTTTATCAGCGTCTGGTTAATTTTCATATTACATCCAGGACAAGTATCAACTCCTGTGACTACCATACCCTGACCTGCCATTCTGATACGAATTGCATCATATTTTTTCAACAGCATTTTATCTTCAAATTCAGTTGCTAAGGTATCTCTCTGGGGTTTAAGTTCTGTAATTTCTTTTCTTAAACGCTCTCCCACTGTCTTGAAATTTGAAACAGTTTTTTGATAAAGATGTTTAATTTGCTCAACCGACTCAGTCATTGTATTGAAACTTTTGGTAGCAGTTTCTACTTCTTCCATCAATTCGAGAATGGTCGATTCCAATGCATGTATCTGTTTCCCCAACATCTCTTCATCAAGTTGCAGATTTTCCAGTTCTTTATGGTCATTAACTTTACCACTGTATAATTTAAAATGAACCGATCGTTTCTTTTCTTCAATTGACTTCATCTTCAATTCAAGGTCTTTTAAATCACCTTCTTTCTTGCGAAAAGCAGGTGTAAACGCATCTAATTCCTTCATAGCGGCAAATGCTTTTTTCTTTGACTCGTCTCCGTTATCTAAAGCAACCAATTCTTGTTCACGACGATAAATTTTCAAGTCAATTATCTGTAATTCACGCAGTAATTCAAGTTTTTTATTTAATTCCATGTCAACCTTCTTTCATTCAATCGTTTTTCTATTAGACATTATAATAAAAAATTGCCGTTACGGGTAGCATTTTCTGTAACAGTTCACCTTTTATATATTTATTTTATTTCACATCGATTAATAGGATTAAAAAGATTTTATATCAGGAGTTTTATTCAAGAAAACTGGGCAACCACAATGGATTGCCATTACAATACCTATAAAAATACCACCAGAAATTATCAATTCAAAAGCCCCAGCAAACGGTAATTTGACCTGCTAAGTATACTAAAAATGCTGTAAGAAAATTTCATCTTTTCAATCCTGTTAATCGATGTAAAAACAAAAAGTCTACGAAATGTGAATGGTTACCATTTTCTGCCTTCATCCAACATTACTAAATAATAATCTACTGGGATATAATTCGCAACACTATTGCCAGTGCCTAAACAGAAACCGCCGCCATGTTGGCATATCTCCACAATATTGCGTACTCTGGCACGAATTTCCTCTTCACTGGCGCGGCACAAGAAGTCTACATCTACACCGCCAAGTACAGCTATTTTATCTCCATAATCATTTTTGCAATCAATTATTGATTCAATAACATCTTCAAAAGAATGTTTTCCATCTATCTTAACATCATCAATCAACTCATCCATAATTGAGTCCAGTTTACCACACGAATGCAATAAATATGGCCGACCTGCATCGTGAGATATCTTAGCTAATTCGCGATGACCGGGAAAAACAAATTCACGCAGGTCTGCCGGACTAATTAATGGGCCAGTGCGAAAACCGAGGTCATCCGAACCCCAAATTACTTTTACCCGGTCAAACCTTAATATTTTACTCATTGATGCGAGGGTGATTTCTCGGGTTTTATCGACAATAGCCTGTACCAGGTCGCGATCTTCATATAACGCGTAACATAATGTTTCATACCCCATAAGAAAACTCATCCATTCAAAGTAGT
>JBIJDE010000494.1:0-3855 GCA_044344305.1 Armatimonadota bacterium | reverse complement strand
GGTCGGCAATAGCGATATGCCCACGATGATGAAGTCGAAGACATTCCAGCCATTTGTAAAGAAATTTCGGCCGGAATACAGCATTTTTGCATAATCTCGACCACGAAAATACTTGTAATGATATGGTCAATCAGATTGAGAATTTCGCAGTACCTATCTTGCAGTGCCGGTACAGCACTCAAACCCAGTGTGATAGAGTTGAGCAGAATCGCCGCCACGATGAACGACTGCTGGCGTGGCGCCTCAATCCACTCATTTGCCTTACCCTTACTGCTAATTATCTAAAATTAATATTCTATTTTTCCACTTCACTAACATTTTCTATATGTTCTTCTACTATATAGCCTTCAAGCCTTATATTTCCTCCATAGCAGTTTCTAATTCACCGTCCATTAATAAAGCGTAAACCACTGCTGTACGAATGTCTTTATAATCAAGTTCCTCCTGCAATAACGTAAGCTACATTGCAGCGTATAGATTCATCGATTACTCATTTTTTAGCAATAATTATTTCAGTTTCACAAAAAAATTGAGTATAATTGAAAATTTCAGGGTATAACAATATCACCGAAGGGGAGTAGCACCCGATATACCCGGGGAACAGAGTCGTCAATACGGCGGAAACGCCCGGTTCTGTTATATAAAAAATGCAAGACCTTCATCCTGACTTAATAGCAGGATGGAGGTTTTTTGTATTAATTGGAGGGGGAAATATGAATACCTTAAAGACTGGTTTGCTTTTAATAGCATTGACAGCCTTGTTTATGTGGCTTGGAAATCTGATTGGCGGTTCGCAGGGAATGGTAATAGCATTTACCATTGCATTAGTTATGAACGGCATCAGTTATTGGTTCAGCGACAAAATTGTGTTGAAGATGTATAAAGCGCAACCTGTAGACATCTCACAAAATCCTGAGTTATACGAGATGGTCCGTGAACTCACTGCCCGGGCAGAATTGCCTATGCCGAAGGTTTATATTATTGAAAATGATATGCCAAATGCTTTTGCAACCGGACGTGACCCGCATCATGCGGCAGTTGCGGTAACCACCGGGTTAATTCGGCTTTTATCACCGCGAGAAGTGCGAGGGGTGCTGGCGCATGAATTGGCACATGTAAAAAATCATGATATACTGATTTCAACAGTAGCCGCATCAATTGCCGGTGCGGTCATGATGCTGGCGGATTTTGCCCGAATGGCGGCATTCTTTGGTTTTGGACGTTCGGATAATGAAGAAGAGAGTGACGGAGGAATGGCAGGCATGCTGGCCGCGATGATTATAGCGCCTATAGCGGCGATGATTATTCAAATGGCGATATCACGTTCGCGTGAATATGCTGCTGACGCCGCCGGCGCAAAAATCAGCCGCGATCCGCATGCTCTCGCATCCGCATTGCTCAGATTGGAAGAAGGCGCGGCGATGTCGCCGGGTAATGTTAAACCCAGCACGGCACACATGTTTATAGTTAATCCGATATTAGGTGGATTAATGAACCTTTTTTCAACGCATCCACCGATTCCAGAACGCGTAAAAAGGTTGCACGCTATGGATATAATCCGGTAAAGGATTCTCTTTTAAAATGTTAATAATGACAGTAGAAGTGCTGATTATCTTCGTGCTGATAGCTATTAATGGATTTTTTGCGCTGGCAGAAATCGCTATTGTTACAGCCCGAAAGTCAAAGTTGCGCCATTTGGCAAATTTGGGCAATAAAAAAGCCAAAGCCGCGGTTTCTCTGGCAGAGGAACCCGCGTCTTTTTTGTCCAGCGTACAGGTAGGGATAACTCTGGTAGGAATTTTATCCGGCGCATTTGGCGGAGCGACAATCGCGGAAAATCTTGCCGATATCTTCGGGAAAATAAGCTGGCTGGCACCTTATGCTGAATCAGCAGGATTGATTATAGTGGTGTTATTTATCTTATTTTTATCTGTGGTACTTGGCGAATTGGTGCCGAAACAGTTAGCGATGTCACAACCTGAACGATATGCGATGGCAGTATCTATCCCCATGAAGTATTTATCCAAAATTGCCGGTCCGTTGGTTAAACTATTTGGCGGTTCATCAAGCATCGTGTTAAAAAGCATTGGGGTAAACAAAGGCGAGAAAGAAAATTTTATAACTGATGAAGAGATAACATCCATTGTTGATGAGGGAGTGCATAACGGTAGTTTTGAAGAGATAGAAAGCTACATCGTTGAACGGGTATTGCGGCTTGATGATCGGGAAATTAAAGCTCTGATGACTCACCGGGTTGACGTGGCATGGATTGATGAAGAAAGTTCAGCAGATGATATGCTGGCAACTATGTCACAATCGCCATTCACCGCATATCCGGTTTGCCGCGTCAGCGTCGACAATATTTCCGGTGTTGTTTACGCCCATGATATATATCAAAGGGTGTTGAATAAACAGGAACCACTTACTGCTGAAATAATCAGAAAACCTTGCGTGATGCCATCAAATATGCAGGCGTTAAAGGCTGTGAATATGCTGCGGCAAAGCGGAGAACACTTGGCAGTGGTTGTCAACGAACATGGTGAAATGGACGGAATTGTTACAGCAGATAATATAATTGAGTCACTGATGGGCACATTATCTTCAGTGGATGATAACGATATTGTAACCCGCGAAGCGCGACATTTTTCCATACGATATATTCCCCGAAAGTGAAATAAATGAATATCATACTATTGCCGGATTCATCATTTATCATCTGGGTTCTATTCCAAAAACCGGTGATTATGTCCAGTGGGATGGTTACCATTTTGAAGTAGTGGATAAAGATGGCCAGCGCATAGACAGCATTCTTATAAGTAAACAGCATTCTTATAAGTAAACAGCAATCAGAAAGTAACCATTAATGAACATCAATGTATGCCTATAGAAATGCAGACGTCGGCCCACCAATATCTATCAACACTTATCGCACGGAAAGACAAGCTATTTAGTCAATATCAATGGTTTATTGTAGCATTTAATGCTGAAGAGCACGCGGGAGAAATCCGACTGCGCGTCGCTGCATGTGAACTCAACCCTACCAATCCACCGACAATCAAATAGTTACCTTATCATGTGAGCAGGAAATGGAAATTGACCCACACAAGTGGTTAATCGGCATCCAAAATTGACCCATCATCAATGATAACTTTTACAAAAAGTTAAAATTCTTCTTTAACCCTTTGCCACGCTGGTCGATGGTTGGAAGCGGGATGGCTCTTCTTTAACCCTTCGTTCAGCTACCTCGAAAGCAACCACTGACTTTGTAAATTAAAAATTGGGGAAATGGCGGAAGTTTGAGAGTAAATCAATAAAATTGCAGGTTTTACCGCTTCTTTAACTATTAACAGCGTGCCCCCGCTACCATTTTTTTAAAAGACTCTCATTTTTTTGATAGTCTTTTTGTTTTTTGTTATTTATTCATTATGTGATATTGCCTTTTTGGTAAATTATTTGTATCATTTGACTATTATGAAGGATAGAAATTATAAAAATATTTTCGTCGGTTTGAGATGGGAGTTTTTTTAGTAGTCTGTTCTTAAATACCCCGTTATGATTTATTAAAACGGGGTAAAAAAAATTAAAAGGAGCGAAAGCTGTGAATATTTTTAAAGTTAATGGGATATTTGATTTAAAAAAGTTGTTTCTTTGTATTTTTATTAGTGAAGGGGTTGGTTTTTTAAGTGCCGCTTTATCAATGGGGACAATTTCCGCTAAGTATGTTCAGCTTGTTCAGCCATCATTCGCTCCGCCGGGTTGGGTATTTGGTCCGGTATGGTCGCTGTTGTATTTTCTTATGGCGATTGCTTGTTACCGGGTGTGGATTGCCGGAACAACCGAGGTGCCAGTTAGTAA
>JBIJDE010000180.1:0-8735 GCA_044344305.1 Armatimonadota bacterium | reverse complement strand
CATGACTAACCCCTATTACCTAACCTAAACAAATTGGACAAGTTTTCAGTTTTTAGTTTGAAATTACCTTCTGCAAATTTTATTTTTAAAGCATGACCCCGTTTAGGGGTCAAACGTCTATAGAAATAGTACAACAAATAATCCGACCCCGTAGGGTGTCGTACAACAATTGCCGGTAATCTGCGAACGTTCGACACCCTACGGGGTCGTTAATCGTATTGATGTCGATTTCTATAGACGTGAGACCCCTAAAGGGGTCGACGTGTTGTTAACTCCAGATTATTGGCAACAATTCAAAATTATGACTATTTTTTGTTCTAATTTGATTGCTAATACCTAATATCTCATACCTAACCCATTCCATATTGATTAAGCCTGTTATAAGTGTTAACATCTACCAAAGTAATAACATTATGAAACAATTAAACAACGAACATAATATTGGTACTGTTTACCTGGTCGGTGCCGGTCCCGGTGATCCAGGTTTATTAACACGCGCCGGAGCTGATGCTCTTGAGCGTGCTGATGTTGTCGTTTTTGATCGCCTGGCGAATCCTGCCTTGTTGAAATTAGCACCGCAAACAGCGGAATTAATCGACGTAGGCAAATCTCCGTCACTGCATAAGTATACCCAGAATGAGATTAATAGTATACTGGTAAAACTCGCATTACAGGGTAAAACAGTATGCCGTTTAAAAGGTGGCGACCCATTTGTTTTTGGCCGTGGCGGTGAAGAAGCAACTGCATTGAGAGATTATAATATACCTTTTGTCATTATTCCGGGAGTATCGTCTGCTATTGCTGTGCCTGCTTATGCTGGAATTCCGGTTACGGATAGACGATACGCCAGGTCTTTCGCCGTTGTTACGGGACATGACAGCGCGAATGATGAGGAAAGTGAAGTAAAATACGAAACGCCAAACGCTGATACTATCATTTACCTGATGGGATTAACAAATCTTCCTCTTATTATTGAACAGCTTATTGCCAATGGTCGTAATTCTGCAACACCTGTTGCTGTAATACAGGAAGGCACTACACTACATCAGCGAGTAGTCACCGGTACACTGGCAACTATTGTTGAACAGGTAGCGGCTGTCGGTCTGCATTCACCGGTGGTAATTGTTGTTGGTGATGTAGTTCGCCTTCATGAATCAATTGACTGGTTTGGCGGACAACCGTTATTTGGCAAACGTATACTTGTTACCCGGGCGCAGCACCAGGCGGATTCACTGGCTATGCTATTGACCGAAGCCGGTGCCGAACCAGTGGTTTTTCCGCTTATAAGTATGAATTTGCTGCCCGTGCCTGATAATCTGGTATCACGACTGCAACAGGCGGATTGGATTATATTCACTTCAGCTAATGGTATTACCAGCCTGGTGCAGGATTTGCAGAAAATAGGCTGCGATTTGCGGGCAATGGGTATGGCAAAGATTGCGGCAGTTGGACAGGGAACCGCACAAAGCTTGAAAAATTTTAACTTACAGGTGGATTTTACACCAAAACAATCGGATGCCGCTTCTCTTGCGCTTGAATTTCCTGACCCGGAAAGAAAGATTGCAATCATATCACCGCTTAAACAAAATGATTCCCTGCAATCAATTCTGCATGAACGCGGTGCAAAGATTGATGTAATTCCCGTTTATGAAACAGTACCAGCACATCATCTTGGACTGCCAGATTTAGCGTCGATTGATATTGTCACATTTACCAGTCCATCAACTGTATATGCTTTTTGCAATCTTGCCGCCGGCAATATCGGTAAAGTTGTAATTGCCTGCATGGGATCATCAACCGCAATGGCAGCACGGGATGCGGGTTTAAATGTAGATATTCAAGTGTCAGATAATACCATGCCCGCCTTTGTGGAAGCGTTGGAACAGTATTATTTAAGGAATTTAGCAATATGAATAATTTTTATCGCGGTCGTCGCCTGCGTCAGTCACCTGCTATCCGTCGGCTGGTGCGCGAAACAATATTAACGATTGATTCTTTCGTTTATCCACTATTTATTGTGCCGGGTATAGGTATAAAAGAAGCTATCCCGTCTATGCCCGGCCAATTCCGCTGGTCGGTGGATTGTGTTGTGGATGAATGTCGTCGTGCTGTTGATTTAGGCATTCCCGCTGTACTGTTGTTTGGCATTCCCGAAATTAAAGACGCCATTGGGTCGGAAGCTCATTCGCCATCCGGCACTGTACAGCGTGCTTGTGCTGCTATTAAACAGGCACTGCCGGATTTGTGCGTGATAACCGATGTTTGCCTTTGTGAATATACCGACCATGGCCATTGCGGGTTGCCCGACGAAAACCTTCGTATACAGAACGATGCTACACTTGAACGACTGGCGCAAACGGCTATTTCCCATGTGGAGGCAGGTGCTGATATTATCGCCCCGTCAGATATGATGGATGGTCGTGTACAGTATATTCGCCATGCTTTGGATGAAATAGGAAGTATCGATACCCCAATAATGAGTTATGCTGCCAAATATGCCTCTGCTTTTTACGGTCCATTTCGTGATGCCGCAGGTTCCACACCGCAATTCGGCGACCGCAAAACATACCAGATGGATCCCTCTAACAGGCGTGAGGCACTGCGTGAAATACAGGCCGATATCAGTGAAGGTGCAGACATTATCATGGTAAAACCGGCACTGCCATATCTTGATATTATTCGCGACGTCCGCGAAAATTGCCAACTCCCCATTGCCGCCTACCAGGTAAGTGGTGAATACAGCATGATAAAAGCAGCAGCCGAAAAAGGTTGGATAGATGAGCAACGCGCCGTTATAGAAACGCTCACCAGTATCAAACGCGCTGGTGCCGACATAATCATTTCATATTACGCACCGGATATAGCCGGTTGGTTGGGATAAATCAACCGGCATAATCAGAAAACTAAATATACGAAAATGCTTTTTCCAAGTCGGCTATCAAATCGTCGATATGTTCTATACCTACTGATACTCTTATCAGGTTTTCGGTGATGCCTACGGCGGTGCGCACTTCTTCTGGCATTGATACGTGGGTCATAGTCCAGGGATGCTCAATCAGTGATTCTACGCCGCCAAGTGATTCGGCAAGGGTAAACAATTTAACATTGGAGAGCAGACGAAATGCTTCGTCTTGTCCGCCTTTTACCCGGAATGAAAAGGTTCCGCCAAATCCGGTCATCTGTTTCAGTGCCAGTTCATGTTGCGGATGACTTTTCAGACCGGGGTGCAATACACATTCCACCTTCGGATTTTCCTGCAACCATTTCGCCAGCGCCAGTGCATTTTTATTATGGGCATCCATGCGGATTGCCAGGGTTTTTACCCCGCGCAATACCAGAAAACAGTCTTGTGGACCGGCACAAGTGCCCATGGCGTTCTGATAAAAGCCGATGCGTTCTGCCAGCACTGGATTGCTGGTGATGGCGGCACCACCCACCACATCGGAATGACCGTTGATATACTTGGTGGTCGAATGAACGACTATATCAATGCCCAAATCCAGTGGACGCTGGAAATACGGTGAAAGAAATGTGTTGTCGCAAATCGAGGTAATATGGTGGCGTTTTGAGATATCTGCTATCGCTGCCAGGTCCAACAGGTTCATTAACGGGTTGGTGGGTGATTCAGTCCATACCGCGCGGGTGTTGTCGCGTATTGCCGATTCGAAGGCGTTAAGGTCGCGCAGGTTTATAAAATCAACTGATATGCCTTTCCCTTTCATAAAGGTAGAAATCAGTCGGTAAGACCCGCCATAAATATCATCATGGGCAATTATATGGTCACCGGGGTTGAATTGCGACAACACAGTAGCCTCTGCAGCCTGACCGGTGGCAAATGCAAAACCAAATTTTCCACCTTCCAGCGCCGCTACACAGTCTTCCAGCGCTTTGCGGGTAGGATTACCACTGCGCGAGTAATCAAATACTCCCGGCTGGTTGACCCCTTTAAATGCAAAAGTTGATGTCTGGTATATCGGCGTCATCACAGCACCGTAAGCCGGGTCGGGACCTTGCCCGGCATGAATTGCAAGAGTTTCAAATCGCATGATAATTTCTCCTTGTTTTACTTATATTCCGGCCATAAAACGCGCTTCGCATAGTCGCTGAAGGTTTCATCTTTCACACATTCTGTGCGATATCGCAGCAGCAGGTTTGTAATTACAGCCGGCAATTCATCTGGTTTTAACCGTGAAAATATTCGCTTGACAAATGCCGGTTGTTTTGAAAGTCCACCGCCAACCAGCAAGTCAAACCGTTCCTCGCTTCCGGTGTCAGTATTTACGGATGACCCACGCAATGCTATGTCGGCGACGGAATGACCACTGCAGCCATTCGGACAGCCACTGATGCGGAAACTCACTTCTGCGCCAAGCAGCAGGTCATTAATACTGCTCAATAAAGGCAGAGCAATCTCTTTTGTTTGTGTGATAGCCTTCATACAATAGGTTTTGCCCACACAGATAGCAGTATTTCCATGCCGGCTGGTGTCTGAAACCGGCAATCCTGCTGCAGAAAGCTGATTAAGTATAGCCGGGACAGCTGATTCATTTATATCAGTCAGAATGATGTTCTGTAAATGGGTGAAGCGGATATGACCTTTTCCGTGTTGCGTTGCGATATTTGCGAGAAATTTTAGCTGAGAGCTGGTGATTATACCAACTGGTATAGGAATGCCAATATAAGATAACCCGTCTTCACGCTGGCGGTTTACCCCCAGGTGGTCGTGGCGAGATGGCTGCGGTACCGGCTGGTCGTAAGGCGTTAATTTGCGTTTTAGTCGTTCTTCTAATTCACTGCGCAGCCATTCGACGCCGTTGGCAGCTATCAGGTGTTTAACCCGGGCTTTTCCGCGGTTTTCGCGGTTGCCATGTTCCTTGAATACCTGCACCAGATGGGTTATAACTTCTATTACTTCATCAGGACGAATCCATACTCCCAGATTTTCTGCATAAGCCGGTTGGACTGATAATCCGCCGCCAACCAATGCCACGTAACCAATTTTGCCTTCATTATTTTTTACAGCAATTAGGCCAAGGTCATTGATATCATAAGGAACACATCCGCATCCACCACCAGAAAGTGCTATTTTAAATTTGCGCGGCAGGTTTGCAAATTGCGGATTTGCTAAAAATGCCGCTGTAATTTCGTTTGAAAGCGGCATTGTATCTATTAATTCATCTTCATTAACATCAGTCACCGGACACCCGACGACGTTGCGCACCTGGTCGCCACACGCGCCCAGTGTTTGCAGGTTTACCGATTGCAGTTCAGCAAAAATTGTTGGTAAATCAGCCAGCGTAATGTGATGCAGTTCGATATTCTGTCGGGTGGTAAGGCTCATTTTTCCACCGGAGTAACGCTCTGCAAGTGATGATATTACATTAGCCTGAGTTGCCGTTAACGCACCATTAGGCAGTTTCAGCCGCAGCATAAACACCTTGGCTTCGAAAGGTTGCTGGCGATACATGCCATGCCAACGCATGACAATATCATCTTCGGGTGAGATATCGTCAACTGTACCGGTGGCCAATCGAGCGAATACTTCCTGGCCTGTATATGGATCTACATAAGATTTAATCTGTTCTAATGCTGAGAGAGTCATTATTTAGTTCTCCAATTTATCATGTCAGGTGGTTTTATATCGCATAATTATCAATTACCGGAGCCAACGCGATGCCTCCGCCAGCTACATCATACCCATCTACCAATACAAATCTACCTGTTTCGACAATATTAGTGAATTCATCAAATGCCACCGGTTTTTTAAGAGAAAATATTACATTTGCTACTTCATTTTTTGCTACTTCATACTGGTTTTTACCAGTATCCAGGCTGGATGTATCCATTACTGTAATTATACTGCTTACCTGACAAGGTATTTCCTGGGTGGCTAATTTTAGAACATACGGTTTTCCAGATACAAGATGTCGGTTTCCCAACCAGAATATATTTGTCAGTAATTCCGTGGTTTCGCTTGGCGCATCGGATATATGAGAAATTATTTCACCGCGTTCGACGAATATAGGTTCGGTCAGGGTTATGCCAACAGATTCACCTGCAAATGCCGGACCATTGTTCGGACTGTTCCAGCGTTCGATGCTTTTTACCTCGGCATGATGTCCCGATGGTGAAAATACAATCTTATCGCCAACGGTAATTGTGCCAGATTCAATACGACCAGCAACGATGCGGCGGTGGTCGAATTTGTAAACATCCTGCACCGGAAAACGCAACGGCTGGAACTCGCGGGGTGGACGTGTGGTGAAATTATCCAGTGCTTCGATGATTGACGGCCCGGTATACCAGGGCATCTTGTCGCTTTTCGAGGCAATATTATCGCCTTCACGGGCAGAAACCGGGATTACTGACGCCGGATGTACCCCGAGTTGATCGAGGAATTCAATATATTCATCGCGCACTTCTTCAAATACTTCCTGGGAATATCCAACCAGATCCATCTTGTTAATAGCGACGGTAACCTGCTTGATTCCCAGCAAATGCAGGATGTATCCATGCCGGCGAGATTGTTCCTGCACCCCTTCGGCAGCATCTATCAACAGAATCGCCGCCTCAGCAGATGATGCGCCAGTAACCATGTTTTTCAGGAATTCTTTGTGTCCCGGCGCGTCAATCAATACATAGTCGCGAAGTGCGGTGTGGAACTGTGCTTGCGCAGTATCAATAGTGATACCCTGGTCGCGTTCTTCTTCCAGCGCATCCAGCAGAAAAGCGAATTCAAACGGTTTTCCGGTCTGTTCGCAAACCCGGGCAACCGAGTCGTAGCGTCCTTCCGGCAGGCTATTTGTATCATAAAACAGGCGTCCAACCAGGGTAGATTTCCCATGGTCAACATGCCCGACGATAACTATATTCATTGATGATGTTTGTGCTTGTATGGTCATATCCATTCCTCCTTACATGTAACCTTTTGCTCGCAGTTTCTGCATGGCATAGGTGTCTTCATGGTCTTGCGCCCGACCTGCGCGTTCACTGGTATTGGTATTTCGCAATTCATCAATAATTTCATCAATTGTAGTTGCGTTTGACTTTATGCGTCCGGTGCATGGCCAGCATCCCAACGAACGGTATCGTTCACCATTTTTAGCGAAATAAAGGTCGATAATTGGTATTTCTTCACGTTGAATATATGCCCAAACATCAATCTCTGACCAGTGCAGCAACGGGTGAATGCGAATATGGGTATCCTTGTCAAAATCTGTCTTGAACTGGTCCCATAATTCGGGTGGCTGGTCTTTGTAATTCCACTCAAAATTTTTGTCGCGCGGTGAGAAATAACGTTCTTTTGCCCGGGTTCCTTCTTCGTCGCGGCGAATACCGAGAATAAGACCTGTGTAACCCTTGTCTTCCATCAGCAGCTGCAACCCTTCGGTTTTCAACGCAGAGCAGCAAGTCATGCGTCCTTTTTCCGGTCCCATGCCTTCTGCCAACGCCTGCTTATTTTGTCCGACAATGAGTTTTAATCCCCATTCCGAAGCTATGTTGTCGCGAAAGGCAATCATTTCCGGTATTTTGTAGCTGGTATCAATATGTACCAGTGGGATGGGGCAATGTCCCAAAAATGCTTTGCGGGCAAGCCATAACAGCACAGTGCTGTCTTTGCCGATACTCCACAACATCGCCAATTTCTTAAATTTTTTGTAGGCTTCACGCAGAATATAAATACTCTGGTTTTCTAACGCATCAAGATGTTCCATTTTTCACCCCTTTATTTGCCGTTCTATACGGCCGTCTTTGAAATGCAATCCGCATTCTTTATGATCCGGTTCTTCCCACCACCAGCGACCAGCACGTAAATCCTCACCAGGCTGAATTGACCGGGTGCAAGGTGCACACCCAATGGATGGGAATCCCTTATCATGCAGTTTATTATAAGGCAGGTTATGTTCGCGGATATAATCCCAAACCTGCTCTTCGCTCCAGTTAGCCAGCGGATTTATTTTATATATTCCGCCATGCGATTCGTCAATTTCCACTACCTGTAATGTTGTGCGGGTGACGGACTGGCTTTGCCGCAATCCGGTGAGCCAGGCATCTTTTTCCGCGAGTGCGCGTGAAAGTGGTTCTACCTTCCGCACATTGCAACATGCTTTGCGAGCCTCGCGGGAACGATAAAAACTGTTGGGACCTTCGCTGTCCAGTAAATTTTGTAATGCCTCGGTTTGCGGTACATATACTGTGAAGGCACGATTATAATGATCACGAGTTTGGGCAATTACATCATAAGTTTCCTGGTGCAATCGCCCGGTATCCAACAGAAATACATTCGCATTCGGTTTGGCATGCAGCAGCAAATCAAGCACTACCTGGTCTTCTGCACTGAAACTGCTGGCAAAAGTTAATTTATCGTTAAATTTCTGTACTGCCCAGCCAATAATTTCATCTGCAGCAACATTGGCTAATTGCTGCTGATATTCGAAAACAATGTCATTTTTGTATGTTGTCATTGGTAATCCCCCTTAAATCCCGCTGCCGAGATAATATGCGGTAGATGCTTCCCGCGGCGAGGTTAATACCTGGTGTGCTGTACCGTGTTCAACTAACTCGCCAAGGTATACAAACAGCACATGGTCGGCAATACGCATCGCCTGGTGTATATTGTGCGTCACGATAACGCAGGTGTATTTGTCTTTCAGTTTTATAATTTCCTGTTCAAATTTCACCGTTGATACCGGGTCAAGTGCTGATGTCGGTTCGTCAAACAGAATAACTTCTGG
>JBIJDE010000228.1:0-7595 GCA_044344305.1 Armatimonadota bacterium | reverse complement strand
CATAACCGCTGTTGCTGACCTACAGAAAGTCGGCTGGCGGGATCCTTTAACCGGTCTTTCACTTCATCCCACAGACCGCCGGTACGCAGGCTTCGTTCAACCACTTCCTGCAAATCTTTTTTTCGATGTGTACCATATAACCGCGGTCCGTATGCAACATTTTCAAAGATAGACATCGGTAATGTCGTCGGTTTTTGCATCACTAATCCGATACGTTTTCGAATTGCTGTTACATCGACGCCGCGACCGTAAACATCAAAATCGCCAATTTTTATACTGCCGGTAACGCGAGTGCCGGGCACCAGGTCAATCATGCGGTTAATGCAGCGAAGCAGTGTCGTCTTGCCGCACCCGGAAGGGCCAATAATAGCGGTGACACTTCTGGGTTGAATATGCACGTCAACATCTTTCAAAGTTTGCGTCTGGTTATACCAGAGATTTAAGCCTTCTATATTTATTAATGTATCTGTCATCATTAACCCCTTTACTTCACGGTATATCTGTTGAATTTTGCACCTAACAGTCGCGCCAGCAGACTTGCCGCTAATACCAGTATCATTAATATCAAGGCTGCACCGTAAGCTCGTTGGCGAACTTCATCAAATGGTGTGCCTAATTGAAAAAAGATAGCCAGTGGCAATGTCGCGGCGGCATCCATTGGACTGTGCGGGATATTGTCAGTAAATCCAGCAGTGAATAATACCGATGCGGCATCACCAATTCCGCGTCCAAATGCCAGCAGTGAACCGGTGACTACACCCGGCAGTGACTGGCGAAAAATTACCTTTACCGCCGTCTCGAACCGCGTCGCACCCAATGCGTATGACACTTCTTCCAATTCGTGGGGAACCATCTTCACCACTTCATCAATTGAACGAATCATTATAGGCAGTTCAAATAACGCTACTGTTATTGTTCCGGCAAGCAGTGATGCTTTCATACCGAGAAGTATCATTATCGCAAATCCAAATGCGCCGAATACAATGGACGGTACCCCCCAGAGAATATCCAGCAAGGTGCGGATTATGCTGGCAAACCAGTGGGCAGCATACACCCGCAGGTACAGAACGGTAGGAATACTAACGATTAAGGCGAGTATCGTAGCGCCGATTCCAAGGTAAAGAGAACCGACGATAGCATTGGCAATGCCGCCTTTTCCACCCAGATAAAAACCACCGGATGGTATTGATGTTATCAATTCCCAATTCATAGCTTTTATCCCCTTGACAGTGATAACACTGAGAATTGCCACCAGGATGATAACCAGCAAACCCGCTGCCCCGAACGTTAAAGATTTAAATATGATATTGTTCAATTTTCGTTTAGTCATTTATGCCGCTCGCTTTATCGCGTGGTTTAATGCCGCGCGTGCCAATAGATTGAATACCAGCACAATCAATAATAGAAATAATGCAGCCGCCAGCAGTGCTGAATCATAAAGTGGAATAGACATCATTTCCCCATAGTTATTTGCTATCAACGCCGGCAATGGATAGGCCGGGTCAAAGATGGATTTGGGTGTGAATGGTACATTTCCAACTACCATCAGCACGGCCATTGTTTCTCCCAATGCCCGCGATACTCCCATCACAACTGCGGCTATCAATCCTGGTAGCGCCTTGCGGATAACCACTCTGGTAATGGTTTCAAAATGAGTTGCTCCCAAAGCAAAAGATACTTCACGCACCTCGCGAGGGACAGCGCGCAATACTTCATCGGCAACGGTGATAATTACCGGCGCAATCATAATTGCCAGCACCACGGCACCAGCAAGAATGCTGAATCCGGTGGTATAATCTGTACTGATAATTGGTATGTTGTGCCAGTGCTTTGCGGCATAAGGTCCAAGAATATCTGCAATAAATGGTACCACTACCAATACACCCCAAACACCGTAAACGACGGAAGGAATGCCGGAAAGCAAATCAATAAGCGGCTTAATAATTCCCCGGGTTTTTGGCCCGGCATATTCAGCCAGAAAAATTGCTGCCAACACGCATGCCGGCACGGCCAATATAATTGCTAAACCTGTCACCCATAAGGTACCGATGATGAAAGGTTTTAATCCGAATAAACCATTTGATGGTGACCATTGGGCACCAAAAATAACGTTGAATATCCCATTTGTAGCCAACAAAGGCCAGGCGCGAAATAGTAGTGCCCCTCCGATGCTGACTACCAGCAAACCGGAGAATATCGTTGCCAGTAACATGGCATTCGCCGCTATGAAATCTGTAATTTTTCTGCGCAACTGCATATATTTCTCCAGGAATAAAATATGTAGGGAACGCCGTCCCCGGCGTTCCGTTTGATTTATTACACTAACCTGCATCATTTTGGAAGTTGAGCACAACTTCCCTGCCAATTAATAAGAAAATTAAAACTCCCCTCCTTGCCAAGGAGGGGCGGGGGGTGGTCAGGTGAGAGATAAATCCCTAACCCCTTTTCTTGTTAAAATCTCCCAAGCTCTGCCTTCTGTTCCTTATCAGTCAGCGGTACATATCCGCCAACATCTTTCAGAACTTTGGTGCCTTCTTCACTCAGCGCATACTCGATGAAGGCTTTTGCCAGGTCTTTTGGCTGGCCTTTAGTCACGAAATATTCTCGGCGTGAGCCGGGGTAACGACCGGCGGCAACTTCCTGATAGGCTTTATCGCGACTGTCGATACGTTCATTCGGGTCAACTTTGCCATTATTATTGGCATCGATAGGTACAATAACAATTCCTGGAGTAATTTTTTTTCTGGTAAATAAGAAACCCAGATTATTGAAACCAATCCCTAATGGGTCACGCTGAAGAGTTTCCATTAATCCTGGATCGCCATATATCCCGACTCCCTTTAAATCACCTTGTTTGTATTTCCCCAGAATCGCAGCCCAGGCTGATGCGGCACCACAAGCATCGGCACGGGTATAAACATGAACTGGTGAATCAACCCCGCCAACAGCCTGTTTCCAGGTTGTTATACGATTGTTAATAAATATATCGCCAAACTTTTTCAGTGAGATGCCCTTTGCCTGAATATTGGCAAGTGATGGATTCTTGCTGCTGATGGTGGCAAATACGGCATCTTTTGCAATGTTAATAGGGAATGCGCCTTTCGCTTTTTCTGCTTTATCTACTTCGCGAGAAACCATTCCTATATCAACGGCTCCGGTTATCGCATCAGTCAGACCTTTACCCGCGCCACCTGCGGATATTTCAAACTTGACATCGGGGTGCAGTTTCTTAAATCCTTCTCCCCACTTCACTGCCAGCGGATAAATAGCCCATGACCCGGAAAGGCTTATAGTGCCGGAAAGCGGTTTCAGTTGTCCCGCATTTGCGATAATCATTGCAGCCCAAATCAACAATGAAATTGTTGTTATGATGTTAATAAAAGTTCTCATGTTCCCCCCAAAAAAGTTAATCCGTTAGGGTTAGTTATTTATAGACAGGCTTGTTGTTTATAAATAATGTATTCTGACCGGAATACTTGGTTTTTGTTGTGCCCACATCATACAAAAGTTAAACATTGGTTGTCAATGGGTATTTCTTACTATTCCGGTATTTTTAATAAAAATATTTTAAAAAGATGTTTTATCAGTAATAATCACCTTCAAAATTAAAAAATATGATAAAAGTCATGGTTAAGGTTATTAATTGTGTTATATTTAAAATATATTAAGGGTGTAAAAAAATAGAAAGAGGGTTATATATGTCTGTACGTGAACGGTTAATAATAATAGGCAACGGCATGGCAGGTGGAAAACTGGCGGAAGAGATAGTAGCACGCGACAATGACCGCTACGATATCACCATTATCGGCGATGAACCTTATGGTAATTATAATCGCATCAAATTAGTAGTTAAGCTGAAAGAACCATATTTGCCGGAACTTTTCCTAAATACGCTGGAATGGTATGAGCAGAATGGCATCACGGCAATTCTCGGACAGTCAGTTCAGGCTATCGACAAAGCGACAAAAATTGTTACTCTCGAAGATGGTCGAACTCTTTCTTATGATAAATTGGTGCTGGCAACCGGGTCACGTCCTATAATTCCACCCATGAGCGGGCTTGATTTGCCGGGTGTATTTGCGCTCCGCCGGTTGGAAGATGTTGACCGGGTGAGTGAATATCTATTGGATAAAAACGAAGTGACGGTTGTCGGTGGCGGTATACTGGGGTTGGAACTGGCGTTAATGTTGCGTCTGTTGGGCAAACGGGTTACGGTGTCGCATTTGATGCAAACTCTGATGGAAATGCAGTTGCCCGAGGATGCGGGACGATATTTGCAGCGCCATATTGAATCACTGGGTGTAAATTTCGTCATGGGGACCTACATCACCGAACTGTTGGGTTCTACCGCCGGGGTATCAAAAGCATTGTTTAAAGATGGAACTATCATTACCACCGATGCGGTATTTTTCAACTGTGGCATCCGTCCCAATACCGATCTTGCCCGCACTGCCGGACTGACTTTTAACAAGGGTATCTCCGTCAACAATTATTTACAAACCAGCGACCCGGATATTTACGCCTGTGGCGAGTGTATAGAATACCAGGGGCAGATTTGGGGTCTGGTGGCACCGGTATATGAACAATCACGCACCCTTGCAGCAATACTTTGTGGTGAAGATATTTCATACAAACCATCACCTCCGACACCCACCCGGTTGAAGTCGGACATTCCCGTTATCAGCATGGGCAAGTTTAAACCGGATGTAAATGATGAAATAACGCTGTATACCGACCCGGCGTCTGCCACATATAAACAGTTGATTATCAATAACAATACCCTGGTGGGCGCGGTAATGGTGGGTGAAGACTTAAATGCCGACCTTGTTTCTCTGCATTATACAGCGAAGATACCTGTTCCAGTCCGACGGGCAGACCTGCTTTTCCCCGGTGCCCGCGCCGGCGACTCTATTGTCGATGGCAAATTGATACCCGATGAAGCGCAAATTTGCGACTGCAATGGCGTATCCGCCAGCAGCATTAGAAAATCTATTCACAATGGCAATGATACCCTATACAAAGTGATGAATAATACCAAAGCCGGCACTGGTTGCGGTAATTGCAAGAATAAGATAAAGGCGTTGTTGATTTCGGAAGTTGGTGAATTGCGTGTTGATCCCGCCGAAAAATATTTTGTTGCTGGTATTACTATGGACAGGCAAACACTGACAGATTTCATCATGTCGAATTCCTTGCGTTCTGTATCCCAGGTATTTGCTGCACTTCCCGATTCCGTGGATGATTCAAAGACCCGCATGGGGTTGGATTTTCTGCTTAATTATATCTGGAAGTCGGACTATATTGTGGAGAAAGATGCCCGTTGTGCAAATGATCGCTACTCCGGGAATATCCAGAATGATGGCCGCTATAGCGTCATTCCCAATATCGCCGGCGGTGTGGCAACCAGCGCGCATTTACGCGCGATAGCCGATGTGGCTGATGAGTACAACACTATGATAAAAGTTACCGGTTCAGACCGAATAGGACTTTTCTCCATTGATAAAAAAGATTTGAAAGACGTCTGGCGAAAACTTCAGATGGGTTCCGGTCATGCTTTCACCAAATCTTTCCGTGCCTGCAAATCCTGCGTCGGTTCCACCCATTGTCGGTTTGGTTTGATGGATTCGCTGGCGTTGGGGCAAAGATTAGGTGACCGATATCGCGGCGTGATGGGACCGGCAAAATTTAAGATGGGCGTATCAGGATGCCCGCGCAACTGTTCCGAATCAACCATAAAGGACTTTGGCGTGGTGGCGGTAGAAGGCGGTTGGGATATCTACATTGGCGGCAATGGCGGTGCACACGTATATGTGGCGCATAAAATTACCCAGGTGAAAGATGATGACGCGGTTATCCGCATCGCCGACCGATATTACGAATATTACCGCCGTTTCGCAAAATATGGCGAACGTACCGCCCTGTTTGTTGAACGCGTGGGATTAAATACCGTTGTTGATGCGATATTAAATGCTCCACCGCAGGAATTGCAGGAGTTGGAAGATAGTTTCCAGCAAATGCTCGATAATTATAAAGACCCCTGGTTCTCATCGGATGAAGAATTGAATAACGTAGCGGAAAGGCCAAAAGATATGGATACTCATGGATTTACCGACCTGGCACCTGCAACAGATATCCCCGCAGGCTCATCACGCTTGTACCATGTCAATGATATACCAATAGCGATATTCCATGGTCGCGACGGACGTTGGATAGCAGCCTATGGCATTTGCCCACACAAGAGCGGGCCATTGGTAGACAGCATCTACGGCAATGGCCGCCTTGTTTGCCCGCTCCACAGTTATTCATTTGATGTAGTAACCGGCACCTGCGACAACCCGGAAATAGCAAATGTGCGGATATTTGAGGTGTTGCTAAAGAATGAACGGGTACTGGTGAAGGTGTGAAAAAAATTAGAAGATTGTTATAAACAGTAACTCACCATAGACTACATTGCCAGAAACGAAGCAACGCGGTAATCGTAGAAACGCAAGATTTCGCGTCTTGTACAATCGGTACATATTTGAATAAGTTGGGACACCTATTATTCCCAACTCACTCCCTCTCCGTCAACTCAACTCCGTTCTGTTGCAAGGTTTTGCGGAATTTTTCTACGAAGCCGGGGGGTGGGACGCCTACTATCATTAATTCGCTGCCTTTCATTACTACCTGTATCCTACCGCCGGCGTCGTCGAGGGGGATGGGTGGGATGGCGGTTGTGAGGTAGATGATGTTCTGGTTTGCTGAACCGCGGTATGGGAATGTGCCGGATTGTTCTTGTTTATATTCTCCATCCACTAATACATCGATATTTTGTAATGCCAGGGTGATATTTTTATTTTCGCTTTTTCGCAATTCGTCCAGGGTGTATCCGGTGAATACCCAGGTGTTTTTCCCTTTATCTTTGACATATTTCAGCAGTTCGGCAAGTCCCGCCGGTTGGTCAAAAGGTTCGCCACCGCTGACTGTTATGCCGTCTACGTCGTTCTGCAGCATAAACTCCGCCAGTTCAGCGACTTCTACCTCGTCACCGCCGTTATAATCCCACATTTCTGGCGCGATACATCCCTCGCATCCCCTGCCGCAACCCATTAGCCATGCCACCGCGCGATACCCCGGACCCAGAATATCGCGTACCCCAAGATTAATATTGTAGATTCGCAGTTTAGCCATAGCCGTTTATCCCTTTTTAATAATTCCTACCACCAGAAAATAAAGATCCTAAATAAAATAGCCATCTGATGAAAAGAATGATTGCAAATGGTGCTAATAGAATGAGTATTTTTCGTTTTCTCATGCCGTAACGTGGTGCAACCGATAAAAATGCGATTGATGCGCCAATTAACCCGCCGGCAATACCCCAGGCGAACCAGGGAATGCCGGTGAAGAAATTGGCACTAAATAATGTGTCGAAATAATAAAAGAAATGAAAAGATATTTGAGCCAAAAACCAATAAATACCGGGAATAACATAAATGCCAATTAATACTATCAGTGCGACTATACCTATGAATATTGCAATCTCCATTTATACTTCGCTCCTTCGCATAAACCGGAACCATATCTTTAATCCTATATAAATGAATAACGCAAATATC